>CAKZUK010000006.1 GCA_937921775.1 uncultured Saprospiraceae bacterium | reverse complement strand
CGTAGGAGGAGAATATCATCAAATTCACCAGTTGATTGCATCACCGCCAGTAAGTTTCCTTTCTTTACAGCCTCTCCAGATTTCACTAGAATAACTTCAATATTTCCATTAAAGGTGGAAACGACTTCTACTGGAGGAATGGCAGTAGTCAACTCAATAGTTGCCACTCTACTATCTGGCCATTCAATCAACCAGGCAGCAAGAAAAAGCATGGCTACAACTACAAAAGCGAGCGTAGAACCCCACCGGATAATCCAACTCGGTGGATTTCCCATGATTTCCTTTACTTCTTCACTCCGAAGTTCTAAATCCTTATCTTCTTCTTCCATTTGCGGTATTAATATTGGTCTTTGGGTCACGTTTTTTGTTGGTTAGTTGGTTTGTATGTTTCTAGTTCATGTTCTTTTATCTTTTACAAAGGCTATGCCTTGGTTTTTCTACCTCATCTAAGTACTAGATTTTCAATGACTTATGCTGTGACTTCACTGAGATCATTTTCACTCTACTTCAAAGAGCTCGTACTATTCACCCGTTTGAAGCCTTCCTTTTTCTTTTAACTTCCCAACTCCAACTGATTCTTCACCAAATGGAAGTAAGCACCTCTGAGCGCAGTAAGCTCCTCGTGATTTCCTTGCTCAATGACTTCACCTTTTTCTAAAACGATGATGTTATCTGCGTTTTTCACTGTACTTAAACGATGGGCTACCACCACTACTGTTTTCCCTTGAAAAAACTCTTCTAGGTTTTCCATAATCACTAATTCGTTGTAAGCATCCAAGGCATTCGTTGCCTCATCAAAGAACATGAATTCTGGATTTTTATAAATGGCTCTTGCAATAAGCAAACGTTGTTTTTCACCTTGACTTAAGCCGATTCCATCTGATCCTACTTTGGTGTTATAACCCAAAGGCAGTGCTTCTATTTTAGTTTGAATATTCGCAGTTTTTACCGCACGGATCAACTTTTTCTGATCGATGATATCTTCCCCCAAAGCAATATTGCGAGCAATCGTATCAGGGAATATATAACTGTCTTGCAATACAGCACCACATTTTTGACGCCACAGTCTTTTCTGAATATTCGTCAAACTAAGTTCGCCTAATTTTACTGCTCCTTCAGTCGCCTGATAAAAGTTTAACATCAACTTTAACATAGTCGTTTTCCCACTACCACTTGAACCTACGATTGCGGTTGTTTTTCCTTCAGGAATTACAATATCGATTCCTTTTAGAATAACAGGAGAGTTGCGACCACCATATTGAAAGTAAACATTATCAAATACGATATCTTTGTTTTCTGGAAGAATAACAATCTTCTCTTCATTTTCCTTTTCTTCACTTTCTTCGATGTGAATTTCGTTCATACGCTCCAAACTAATCTTTGCATCTTGGGCAGACCGGATGAAAATAATTAATTGCTCGATTGGCCCATTCAATTGACCAATGATATATTGGATAGCTAGCATCATACCCAGAGAAATATGCCCGTCAATTACTTGCTTTGCGGCAATAAAGGTAATGATGATATTCTTTGACTCATTGAAAAATGAAGCACCAAATCGTTGCCATTGATCTAGTTTGAGTACATCCATACTTACGTAAAAAAGCTTGGCTTGAATCGCCTCCCATTCCCAACGTTTGTTTTGCTCTGCATTGTGTAACTTAATGTCTTCAATCCCATCTATCAACTGAATCAGATTAGATTGATTAGCAGCTAGTTGATCAAAACGGCGATAGTCATATTCTTTTCGCTTTTTCAAAAAAAGTATGACCCAAAACAGATAGAAAACTGTAAATATGGAGAATGTAATAAAGATCGTCCAGCTATAATATGCCAAAACAATTCCGAAAATAACGAAATTGAACATGGAGAAAAGCGTAATTAAAGAAGCGGATGTCAAAAATTCCTCTATCCTTCTGTTGTCGTAAATTCGTTGGAGAATATCACCCGTCATTTTGGTATCAAAAAACCGGATGGGCAACTTCATCATCTTGGTCAGGAAGTCGGAGATCAATGAAATATTGACCCTGACTCCTACATGCAGTAAGATCCAAGATCGCAAAAACTCGACGACGATCCGCATAAAGAAAAAGGCTAGTTGGGCGATGAGGATAATCTTGATAAAGCCAAAGTCGCTATGGTTGATACCTTTATCAACTATAGCCTGCATCATGAAGGGGAATATCACTTGGAGTATACTACCTACGAATAAACCAAGTAATACCTGACCTAATAGTGAACGATACTTGCTGACTAAAGCCCACAAATATCCAAAGCCGCTTTTATCAACTTTATCTCCATCTCTCTCGTAAAAGTCTGGGGTAGCTTCCAGTAACAGTAGAATACCCACATTTTCTCCATCTACTACATCACTAACCCAACCATCCAAAAATTCTTCTTTCGTTATTTTAAATTTTCCGGCAGCTGGATCAGCTACCCAGACATGCGTCGCTGTCATTTTAATAACAACGATGAAGTGATTTTGTCGCCAGTGTGCAATAGCAGGAAGTGGAATATCATCTAGGAAACGTTCATAGGATATTTTGACCCCGAGTGAGTGCATTCCTATTTTTTCTGCAGCATCACTCATCCCCATTAACGATACCCCCTCGCGGTCAGCGTGAGAGATCTGACGCATATAGTTAAGACTATAGCTTTTACCATAATGCTTAGCGACCATTCGCAAGCAAGTGGCTCCACAGTCCATTGCGTCTAACTGCTTATAAAATTTAAATTTTCCTGGCATCTGCTATTTTACATAATCATAGTACAGGACTCCACCCTTAAACGAATAAAGATCAAGCTGAACAGTTAATTTTTTCCTTTAATACTATAGATTAAAGGTTAATAAATAATGTGGAGTACTCTGAAAAGATGTGCATGGTATGATGTTCAACCATGTTACAGCAATAATGATACCCATGTGCCAAATATCTAATATATTTAGTCATTCGTTTAGAAAACGGTAGGTTTTTATCAATAAACGGTAGGTATAGCTTATTTAATAAAAAGCTACCCTCAGCCATTAAAGGACAAGCGTAGCTTTTGATTCGCTAGAAACGTAGTGTTTGTAGCGGTTTTCTTGATTTGACTCGCAGGGCTTGCGCCTCACGTTGGTAAGAATAAAGTCGAAAGACAGAAGACGAAACAGGTTGACTGCTAATTGAATTGTCTTAACATTTGGCAGCATCGCTATTGGTAATAGTTTTTAAACCTGTCAGGCCACCAGCCTTATACCTTGCTCCCGATGCTAAACCAAATTAACGACCAAGCTGGAAAGACCGAAGTTTCTTGTTAACGCAGCTCCTCGATATTCAAGCTTTCGTTAGAAGAAAACTTCCCACCTTCAACTTTCCTCTACATTAATCCAAATATCTTAGCATATTTCATCATCTCACCTTGATTGCTAATCTTGATTTTACCAGTCAAAACTGCCATCATCGGGTTGATATCACCACGTAGGGTTCCCATGAAATTTTCTGCGGTTGCTTTTACCGTACATTTTGCTTCGCCTTCGTGGCCTTCTGTTGCAATCATTGCGCCATCAGCTATGTTTACAGTAAATGCTCCTCCTCCGTCACCAGAGATATCAAAGTGAAATTTTGTTTCGAGACCTTGTAGTGTTTCAGGTTTTGCTTTAGCTGGTAAACCTAGAATAAAGTCTTTTGCTGTAGTTGCCATTGTTAGTTTAGTTTTAGAAATAGAGCAGCGCCCTATGGTTTGTTTTATGTTCCCTTTCGGGAAACTGAAATTATTTTCTCAATTTTTTTAGTGGCGATTCTTATTTTACCTTAGCGGGAAATTTCCTTCTCTTGTCTTCCGTCTTCAAACTCCCCTAGCCAATCGCCTTATCCATCCACTTCACCGTATAATCAAATACCTCTCCTTTTTCATCTTCATTGTGAATCTCATGATATAAGACGGGCCATTCTTTATGCGTCACGTCTCCCGTTAAACGAGTTGCAAGGTTTCTTGAGCCAGCGGGACTTGTAACTAAGTCAGCTTCCCCGTGCATTATCAATAATGGCACCTTCACTGCTCCCTTGTATTCATCTAGCCAACGGCCGGCATCTAAAAGTGAAATCCCCATACCAAAGCTTACACGGTCATGCACCAATGGATCATCAACATAAGCCTTTACTTCATCTTTGTTTCTAGATATCGTGCTGGCATCTAATTCATTGGAGCGACCTCCAGAAGGCATGATGAATTTCATCAGACGACCGATCAATTCCAATAGCTTAGGAGGCTCTTCTCCTAATTTTATCCACGAGCCAGTCACTACAACCGCATCAACTTTTGGATTATTCCTAAATAAGTAATTGAGCACCAAATTACCTCCCATACTATGACCGTACAATATGATTGGCTTTCCAGGATAACGATTGCGAGCTTCCTCAAGCAATAACTTGATCCCATTATATAAGCCATCCATTGTCGCGTGACCTTTAGTACCCTCTGTCCTACCATGGCCAGCATGATCAAAACCAATCATTGCGTAAGCATGTCCTGCATAGAACTTTGCCATGTGGTCATAACGACGGCAGTGCTCCCCTAGTCCATGTACTAGACAAATAACGGCTTTTGCATTATCCAACTTCCATTCTACTGCGTAATTGGTGATCTTACTTGTTGAATTAATTTGAAATTCTATGGTTTGCATGAAAGTGTTTTTAGTAAGAAGCTGGAAGTGGGAAGATCGCTTGGCCGCGAAGTCTAATTTGTCGCTAGGGAGCCTCCACATCTGTAGAAAACTTCCAAATCCATCTTTCCATCCCCATCTCCTATTAATTTGAGATTAAGGTAGAAAAAATTGGTGAAACTTCCTGACTATAAGGTAAACTTGTTATTAGGTGATACGCTAAAAACAAAAAAGCTATCCATTTTCGTAAGTACTTTTGAGTAAACTTACGAGAATGAATAGCTTTTTATGATTGAAATTGCTTACAAATAGCTGGAAGATTGCAGCTGCAATTGCCATTCCCACTTTAATTGCTTCAATTCAAATCTCTAAAGTCATCTGCGCTATAGTCCTCATCCTCCTCATCGTCATCCCACATATTTGCGAGTGGATCTGAGAATGCAATACCAGTAGCCATTGGATCTTTACTAATCACGTTGGTAGACGACAAACCATGCAACAGCATTTCCATGAAGACATATCGGTCCTCTTTAGAAATAGACTTTTCGCCAGTAACCATTTTGGTCAAACCAGCCACTTTATCCAATGCTTTTCGGAAAACTTTATCTGATTCATCAGAAGACAACTCTAGTGTGTTCCCCCCTGAAAACCAAGAGCGTATCACACCATATGGATCACGTGTTTCTCCTTTTGCCAACTTCTCAGGATGTGGGAAGTAAGTCAAAAATGCTTGTTGAACAGCTTGATCAATCATCGTCACTGCTACCTGATGTGGCCCTTCTTGTTCGCCTTCATAAACGAGTTCCACCTTACCAGTTATAGCAGGAATTATTTGATATAAATCACTTAATCGAACTTGTGTTTTCTTTTCGCCGTTGATTAACATTCGGCGTTCAGCAGTACTGATGAGTTGCTCATATCCTGAGATACTAAGCCGAGCAGAAACCCCACTCTTCTCGTCAATAAATTCACTATCTCTCGCTACGAAAGAAACCATTTCCAGTAGTACCTTCATAATTTCTGGAATCTGAACCTTTTTGATTTGATTGTCCGAAAGCTTTGCTTCCTGTTCGGTAATAGTACGCGCAATGGCAACCGTTTCAGGATAGTGCGTAAGAATCTGACTTTCAATTCTATCTTTCAAAGGTGTGATGATACTCCCTCTGTTGGTATAATCTTCTGGATTTGCTGTAAAGACAAAAGACACATCTAATGGAAGTCTTAGCTTAAATCCTCTGATCTGCATATCACCTTCCTGAAGAATATTGAATAAGGACACCTGAATTCTAGCTTGTAAATCAGGTAATTCATTAATCACGAAAATACAACGATGTGATCGAGGAATCAGACCGAAGTGGATCACACGCTCATCTGAGTAAGGTAATTTTAAGGAGGCAGCTTTGATTGGATCAACGTCACCAACCAAATCGGCAATACTTACATCTGGTGTCGCTAACTTCTCCACATAGCGTTCATCCCGATGCATCCAACTTATTGGAGTCTTATCCCCTTTTTCTGCAATCAGATCAATGGCAAAGCGTGACATTGGATCCATTGGATCATCATTCAGCTCACTTCCCTCTACTACTGGAACATACTCGTCTAGCAATCTAGTTAGCAAACGAGCCATCCGCGTTTTGGCTTGACCACGCAAACCCAAAAATAATATATTGTGTCTTGAGAGTATAGCCCGTTCCAAATCAGGAATAACAGTATCTTCAAAACCTAAAATTCCTTCGAACACTTTCTCCTTGTTAACCAAGGCATTAATTAAATTCTTGCGAAGTTCATCTTTAATCGAAAGTGGTTTATAATCAGTGGCTTTAAGCTCACCTAATGTTTTTATCTTCTTCATTCTTATTGTTTAATCTATCTTAAGTCCTTGTGCTTCAAAAACAGAATACCGTACCTCTTAATAAAGCAGAACACTATTAACAACATTTGTTGCCCTTTTGTTGGCACGAAAGGTACTAAAAAAGCTGAAATGTAGGCAGTATACTTAAAGGTCTTCGAATTTATAGTGCCTAATCCTATATCTATTATAAGTGCTAGCCCCTCCATTTTTGCTAATTAGCAATTACATTAGTACTTTTGCCGCAATTCGATACGTTCTACTTTTTTGATTTTTAAACAATTATATACGCATAATGAAGAAATTAACTTATCTGTTAGTAGCTTTTTGTTTTTTAACAGCAACCAGCTGCATTGACATTGTAGAGGAAATGTTCCTTAAGAAAAATGGTACTGGTAAATATGTGATCACAATGGACATGAGTGCCCTAATGGAAGCTGGAACCAAAGAAATGCTGGAAGGCATGATGGATGAAGCGAAAAAAGAAGGTGAAATGGATCTAGAAATGCCTACTGAAATGGATACCATTATGTATTTCACAGATGCACCTGATTCACTTAAACGCAAGTTTAGTCACCCTGAAATTCTGAAAAAGGTATACGTTCACACTATAATGAGCGAGGCTAAAGAGAAAATGATTATTAAATTCGCTATCGATTTTGATGACATGAAGGAGATTGATTATTTCCTAAAGGATCTTGATAAGCTACAAGGTGACAATGCAATGACGGGTGGTTTGGCTGGAGCTGGTGGAGGTTCTGGTGACGGAGGAGGTGGTCTGCTCCCTGGTGGTTCTGCAAAAGGAATGTTTAAGCTAGCTAAACGAAAATTTACGCGTATGGCTGCGGACCAAGCAAGCTCGTCTATGAGTGAAGAAGAGTTAGGAATGGCTAAGATGTTTTTTGCTGACGCAAGTTATAAAACCATCTACCACTTTCCGGGCAAGATCAAGAAAACGACTATGAAGAATGCGACCATTGATGGTAAGACTTTGACAATGGTAACACCATTAATTGATATCCTAGAAGGTAAAGCAGCTATGGAAGGAGATGTTTGCTTTAAGAGAAGATAATAGTCATTTAGGGTCATTGATAAATTCCGTGCTTGGCCACAGAATTTCTAAAAAAAACAATCATTTTATTAGCCAAATGGTAAAAGCTGTTGCTTAAAATGATCAGTTTTTTTTAAGACGATTCGCTAAAAAAAGCAATTTTCTTCAAAAAAGTTCAAATTATTCCTTTATCCAACGAAGCCCGGTCAATATCCTTGATCGGGCTTCGTTTATTATGGAAATATTTATCTGTAAGTGCCTGTGATTTTCTTTGAGAAGCAAGGCTTAAAAGGCGTCACACCTTTTTAACATTCCTATATCTATTTTATTAAGACTTCTTTCATAGCAAATGAAACATCATTTCTAGCTCTATACTTACCAGTTCTTTATACTCAACAGTTTTTAATAATGGCTTTTTTTACTTTTTAAATAGAATTCAAAAGAGCTCTTATTTAGCTTTCTCCACAGTCACAAAGGTTTTTTTTATTTTAATAAAATAGCACACTATTTGTCTTACAGTATAGTGGAACCAAGCTACACTAGACTAGTAGCGCTTTATTAACATAACCAATAAGACTATTTAAAATTCCCTCAGGAAAATTAAACTAGTTACAAGTCAACCATGAAATATTTTACACCTACAGACCAAGAGTCCGTTTTAAAGGAGCATATATATAGCTTCATCGACTCGAAACTACAATTCATTGATTATCAAATCAACACTATCGTCAAATCATTCGATGTAGACGATTCTACCAGTATATTACATCAGCAACAAAAGAAGGAGGAAGAAGAGAATCAACATTTCATCTTTTCACTTCGTTATGAAAAAATGCTTAAAAGTATTGAGGGCTACACGAAAATGAAAGCAAAGCTGCTCATCATTCGTACCAAGCTGAACAAATACAACGCAGAACGTTCTTTTGACTTATTGACTGATAATAAATACATGTACTATTCTGAAAAACTGCTTTCTAATATTCTCAATAAAATAACTGACGATCAAGGAGAATTAGCTTAACTGGCTAATACGTTTAAAATCTAACTATACTAATTACTTAATTTAAAACCAACTAAAAAGCAGCTCTTGTCACCAAGAGCTGCTTTTGTTTTTGTTTTCTCATTATATGGTTGAATGTGTCATTTCCATTGGCGTACTCACAATTCCCAAAAGGAAAATCTGCGAGCTGACACACTTTTTCAAACATGCTCTTCTTTATAATCTTAAAGGCTAAATCAAAGCGCATTAGCACCTCATTAGCGATATATTTCCAAATAACCTTTAAATACTCTTCCGGTTTCATCATTCAATTTCAACTCATACCAATACGTCCCGTCAGGTAAATCCTTATTTCCATCCCATGTGCCAGACCAATCGTTTTGGTAGCCAACTGTTTCGTAAACCGCATTCCCCCAACGATTGAAAATGGTCAGTTCATTATCTGGAAAGTCTAAAATTCCAGCTATAAAAAACACATCATTTGCTCCGTCTCTATTCGGTGAAACTGCGGTAAAAATTACGATATCGACACAAGAGATCCAAACACAAACACTTGCTGTATCACAACCGTTTGGTGTACAAACCACATAAGTAAATTCATCTGAACGCTCACAGAACTCATCACTTGGATTATAGGTAATGGAGCAATCAAGGTTGACCGTTGCCGTTCCATAGAGTGGTTCATCTAAAACATACAGCGTATCTTTTCCATCAAACAAGGTATCATTCGCAATCACATCGAGAACTATCGGTGTCCCTACATTGGTGGTATCACAGCCATCATCATAAGCAAATGGGCCATCCAAAAATTCTTCAACAAAAATACAGAAATATGTGGTATCACAATAGCCCAGTTCATCACAGGCAACAACACAGGCAGTATCTTTTCCTAAAGTCAAACCTGTGTAATTCACACAAAGTGTAATTGGATCTAAATAAAAGTCAACATCTCCTGTTCCTTCATCTTCACATATATTCTCAAATGAGACAATCATATTTCCAGGTAATTCCGTCGTATCAATACAGAAAGTATCTGTCTCGAAAATATAAACCGTATCAATCACCCACTCAGGTGTAATAGTTACACAAGAAATTGTTGAAATATAATAGGTCATCGTATCACAATTCCCCATAGCATCACAAAGCTCAACACAGGCTGTATCCAAGCCAGGATATAAAGCATTATAATTCACACAGAAGTTATCTAAATCCAACTCAAAAACGACATGCTCTCCTGAAAGTCCTGGACAAACATTACTCATCGTGACTGGCGTACCAGGGATTTCTAACAAACTCGTATCAATACAATGCATATTCATTTCCCCTAGGCAAACATCGTCAAGAACGAGATTATAAGGCGGTATCACATCTATTATTACATAAGTTGTATCGCAAATTCCTAGATCGTCACAAGCAACAATACAAGCGGTATCCACTCCTATTATGACTCCCGTAATTTCCATACATAAGGTTCCATCAATAAAGACAATCGAAGAAAAGTCTAAATCAGGACAGATGTTGTACATGGTATCAATGTTACCAACCAATTCTAAATCACTGAGACAGAGCGTGTCAGTATCTCCTACTTCAACTGGAAAATAAATGGTATCAGGTGTCGTACAAACTGCCGAAACATATAAGGTATCTGTACAGTTCGATACCGTATCTGTGATGATCACCTCGTGTGGCCCTTCTAATAATTCTATCGTAAATCCATTTGGCTCAGCAATGAAATTAATACCAAGTATGGAAGTCGTACCAAAATCAATTGCGTCAATTTCTATGGGGCTATAAACATTGTCTTGATTACCTCCGATTATGAATTGACCTACTGACGATAAGGTCCATTCTCCTGTTGGATCCCAAGTATTCATCGAATCGAGTAAAGCTGGAATGTCTTCAAACTCTCCCATAAACAACTCTCCGTTTACTTCCCATGAGGTTATCTCATAAGGTCCTAGATCTCCTTGTCCAAATAACTCTGAGTAAGCATAGACTCCAACAGAATCCCAATTACAACCTGAAATATCACCGTCATAAAGGACACCATTATCGTAAATCAAATAATCGAAAATATCTTCAATAGATAAATTTAAACAGAGATAACCACTTCCTCCACACTCACTAACCTGTAGCCAAGTAGAATCTGAAGCAAATATTTCACATGGCTCCGAACAAGTAGGAAGGATCACTTCAGTTTCCTGAATCGTACATCCCGAAGCATCCGTCACTAGTAGATTAAATGTATCTACTGACAAACCTGTCAGGTCTTCAGGGTCATCCGTTCCCGGAATATGTATCCAATCATAAGTATAACCGGGTGTTCCTCCTATTACCGTTACATCAATTTCTCCGTTATCTCCACAGTCTTCTTTCATGACAAAGAACAACTCTAAAGGATCTGGCTCTTCTATTTCAAAACAAGCTGATCCAGCAACACAACCATTACCATCTCTAATGTATACACAATAGCTACCTACTGGTAAACTTCCATTTTCATATTCCTGAAAGGCATCCGAAATAATCGTATCAGCTGCTTGAGTAAAGAGTACATCAAAAACAATATCAAAAACAATACTACCATCTGAAGCTCCCGGACAAGACACATCAATCGTATCTGTTATCGTCACTGCTGCTGCTGGTACATCATCTTCTAGAACAAAAATAAATGGCAGCTCACATGCTATATCCATATCGTTATCTACAATCGTTACAGCATAAATTCCTGCTAGCATATTGGTACCAACACTATCATTTGCCGTTACATTGGCTGGCCAATAGAAGCTATAATCTCCACTACCTCCACTTGCGTGAATCGTCACTTCTCCATTTGCAATTCCACAATCAGGTGCGACCACTGTTTCGGCTACAGCCAAAAGAGGATTGTCTTCTTGAATGATTACTTGCATTACATTTTCACAACCTGGATTTGCTGGATCTTCTATCGTTACGAAATAAGAACCTGAAGTTAAGTCGGTTGGACTGGCACCTCCCATTGTATTTGGATCATCCCAAGTATAAGTAAAGTTAGCAGGTGTCAAAGTTGCAGTACCATCAGCTGCTGCACAAGTAGCAGGTGTACTGATATAAGATGCTGTTGGACCATCTGCATTGGCCAACAATACTTCTACTTCTAAATTACAAGTTGGAAATGCATTATCAACAATCTGAATAGTATATCCTCCAAATGGTAAATCTGTTTTAACATTTCCAGTTCCATTACCTAAATCTGGCGTCCAAGTATAAGTATAATTACTTTCATCTTCATAGAGACTTATCGTAATCTGACCATTGGCAAAGCCACAATCAGCTTCTACAACCTGAATACTATTCAATGTTGGGTCCTGACAAGCGGTACATGGAAGTACCGTAACTACATCTTGTAATGGACACAAATTAGCATCAGTAACCGTTAGCTGAAAACTACCTGCATCTAAGACACTTTGATCTTGATTGGTATCTCCTGGATTCCAGTTATAAGTATATGGTCCAGTTCCTCCACTCACTTCCAAATCAATAAATATTGGAATCGCACAAGCTGGCGAAATGGTATAGACCAATACGATCGGATCTGGTTCTTCAATCGTGAAACAAGAATTTCCTGCCACACATCCATTCCCATCTGTAATCACCATGCAGTAATCACCTGCTGGTAAGTTACCATTAGTATAAACGCTGGTACCATCTGTGATCACCGTATCCGCTGGCACTGTAAATAAACCATCGTAAACAACATCAAATAGAACTGATCCATTCGATGCTCCTTCACAACTTAGTGCAACAGCAGAGTTTATTGTAATCGTAGCTGGTGGCACATTATCATTCAAAATAAAGACCAGTTCAAGTTCACAAGCTAGTGGACCATTGTCAGTTATCGTTAGATTATAAGTTCCTGATTCTAAATTGGCTCTGGTGCTGTCTGTTGAGACAAAACCATCTTCCCATGTAAAGGTATAATCATCGCTACCTCCTAAGGTATGGATCGTCACCGTGCCGTTGGCTACGCCACAATCAGGCGCGACTACTGTTTCCACTATTGCCGTCAAGGCATTTTCTTCATCAATAAAGACGGTCAAGTAGTTTGGACAAGTCGGATTGGCTGGATCAATAACAGTTACGAAATGTGTTCCACTAGTCAGGTTCGTCTGAACATTTCCAGTTAATCCAAGTCCCCAATCATAATCATAGGATGCAGGGGACAATGTTGCTGTACCGTCTGCTGCGGCACAAGTAGCAGGAGTAGATACATAAGTTGCAATCGGACCATCACCATTCGTCACAGCGATAGAAACTGTTGTATTACAATCCGGGTTGGTTTGATTTACAATTTGAACCGTGTAAATACCTGCTGGCAAATCTGTACTGATATTTCCTCCAGAACCAGTTGGTGACCAAAACCAATTGTAATTGGCTGGATCATCGTTGATATGAATTTCAATTCCTCCATCTGCGTTACCACAAGTTGCTTGCGAAACTGCAGTACTAATAAGTTGCGGCGACTCACAAGCACATGGAATAATTCTAAAGGTTTCTACTGCGGCACAACCATCTGTTACACCAAATAAATAAACTTCAAAAGTTGCGGTATCACTTGAGTAAACAGCATTGAAATTTAAAGTATTAGAACTAAGTAATATATCACTATCATAATTTCCTGTTCCTTCAATAGAATAAGATTGAATGTCTTCACCTATTGAAATAGAAACCGGAAACGTTTCGCCATCACATCTTGAAAAGTCTGCTACTGGCGTACTTGTTATTGATGGTAGCGGTAACACATCTACGGTCACCGTTGTGGTATCAGAACAAGACAAGGCGCTTTCTACTGTAAGTGTATACGTTGTCATAGCTGTAGGTACAACTGCTACTGGCGTTCCTGTTCCTACTAAAGTTGTACCATCATACCAGTTAATGTTCACACCGTTTGTTGGTGTGGTCAAAAATACGGTATCACCTAGACAAGTCGCGGTCGTTGATGCGTTTGCAACAGCATTGACTTCATTGACGGTGATGGTTATTTGATCGGTGTCGGTACAACCAGTTGTTGCATCAATACCCGTTACTTCGTAGATGGTGGTTACACTTGGAGAGACGACTATCGTTGGTAGTACACCAATTGGGCTTGGACCATCTGCTGGTATTGTCCAAGTATAAATAGTAGCTCCACTTGCAGTAAGCGTTACTAATTCGCCATTACCACAAGAGAGACCAGTCCCCGGTGTTGTTGCACTAACTGTTGGTAAAAGTGGAATGGTGATTTGCACCGTCGCGGTATCTACTTCTCCAGGGAAGGCAACATCAGTTACGATCACATGGTAGTTATATACTTCGTTTTGTAAGCCTCCGCTAAATATTGGATTGGCAATATTGAAGGCACTTAAAGATCCGTTTAGTGGATTACCAGGGAGTGCTTCCCAAAGGTAATCGGTACCTCCTGATGCAATCAATTCATAGCTTGATCCTTCACAAGCTGTTGTATCAGAAGCATTAACTACCGCAATTACGTTGTTTGCAATTTGTACCAAAACAGAATCAACAACTGTACAGCCTCCTGCTGAAGTGATGGTAACGGTGTACCAAGTGTCTACTGTAGGATCTACTGTAGGATTTTCGATTGTTGGATCATCCAATGTTGGGCTCAGTTCCCAATCATAAGTATAAGGTAAAATACCTCCACTTGCCATTGGCATTAAGATAGTATCTGTACCTGGTAAAATTTCTATTGGACCACCCATCACTACCTCCATACCAATACCTCTGATAATTGCAATGGTATCCATACTTACCGCAGAACAGTTTGGTCGAGTTGTTTCTAAAATATAATATAAGGTATCCTGAACGGTGGGGTCTTGAAGAATACTCAAAACCGGATTCGGGATATTAGTTGAACTTAAATCAGTAGCTACATTAGCTGGCGGAATTGCAGTCCAGTTGTAGGTATAATTAGTCATAGATAAGCAACCTGCATCACCTACTGAAGTAATGATGGTAGCTGGAGCGGTTGCACAGAACAATTGATCTTCACCAGCATTCAATAATTGTGGTTCTGGTAAAAGGACTTCAACGCTTTGGCAAAGACCAAGACCAGTGCTGTCAATTCTAACGATAATGTTACAAGCCTGAAAGTCTTGGATGGCAAAGGTATGTTCAAAAAGCAATTCCCCATAACTTGGGATTGGTCCACTTTCGTTAAACAAGCCAAGTAACAAATCTCCAATATCGTAATCGCCTGAAGTATTCGAATCGTAATAATATTCAACTCCAAAGTTACCGGCACTAAAGTCTTGTCCCGGATTGGTGACGGCACCATTGATGGTAATCTGTTCTTCATCACCACCATTACAAATGGAAGTAACTAGATTAAAGTCAAAATCTAAAACATCTTGTAGCACTGGCAGTGTTTCGGTTGTGCCTACGTTGGTGGAAGTAATCGTATGTAAATTACAATCCTCACCAATTAATGGACAGTTTACAGAAACACGAGCTACAGTATAAAGCTCCACCTCAATACTGGTGGTATCACATTCAATAAATGGTGCAGTTACATCAAAGCTCCAAACAGCAGAATCACCTGGCATCAAACCAATTGGCATACACCAGTAGATAGTTTGGAAGCCTGAAACCGTGTCTATATCTATATCAGTGGTGGTCCAACTTCCTGGTAAAATTGGTGTAGTTGAAGATGGGTCAAAGACATAGTCTAAAGGTAATCTTAAACTAACCTTATCTAAGGTATCCGTAATTGCTGTTGGATCCGTGTTTACGAAAGTTAGCTCCAAGGTAGTAGTCACTGCAGGAATCAAGGCACTGTTACTACTAAAGAAAGTTTCAAATTCTCTAGGTGGAATTGGATCACCACCATCTATATAGATAGGGAGTGTTTCACCAGTTTCATAATTAGTAGAATCACCACAGCCTTTAATTCCTTGAAAGGTATAACGTGCAATAGAACCTCCAATAAAATCACAATCTGTTACAAAACGATAACGGATTCTCATTTCGTTGGAATCACTTGCAGCATTTAATGGATCAAAACCTTTGAGTCCATTTCCGTCTAAGTAAGTACTGACACCAGAGAAATCATCAAATTGGTAAATCTGCCCTAAAGCATTTGCTCCTACGTATGTTGGATCGGTTGGTACCGAAACATAGGCACTGCTAGAAGGGTAGGCAATTTCCACTCCCCCTGGTACTAATGTAGCTCCTTGAAGTGGTAAAATAAATTGAGAAACTAAGTCAAAAATAGCCCCTTGATCTGTATTTCTTAAAAGCACACCAATGGTTACTGTATCACACATACCCGGTGGTGGTGTTGCTTGTTGTACAACATTTCCATCAATAAATGGGTCAAGTGTTGTCACTGAATGCGCAACTGTAAGGTCATTACAAGGTGGGTATAATTCTGGTGTCCAAAAAGGATCTGTTGGAGATACACAATTCCATCCAACACGTGTATGAAAACTGGTTGTTCCACATTCATTGACCAAAGCTTTTATACGAATTGTATTACAGATTTCATCGAGGGTTGAGCTACCATTGGCGAGCTCTAGTCCTGGTGTTTCCGTAAAATAACTGTTGGTACCATATGGATTCACAGGGAGACTTGTAATGTTCGATGGATCACTAATATCTTCGATTGAAACCACTTGTATTGCACCTGTACTATCTTCCAAAGCAATCCAAGTAATACCCGCTTCAGAATCAAAAGAAGTATTACAATGTTGGACCACCCAAATAGCGGTGTCTCCTGACAGTGTATAGTTAGGATCGGTCACCGGTAAGAATGAAAGTACCGGCGGATTGTTATAATCAATAATATTTACATTAGAATTTTCAATTAAGTTTTCGGAACAACTACCGTCGCCAATTACACTTGCATAATATCTATCCCGGAAATAAATTTCTGGAATAAAGCTATAGGTATTATTCCCCGATGAGCTTGATACGTCAGAGTGACAATTAGGTGTTACTTGTATTCTAAAATTAAAAGAGTACGAAGCCACCTCATTCAAAGAAGGTACACTTAATAAGGTATCAAACCTTGCGGTGTACTGTCCCGAAGGAAATAGGTCAAAACCCGGAACCGGATAATATGCATTTCCATAAACGGGGTGCCCTGGAATAGAAACTTGAGGTTCAAAAACATCAAAACCGTCAAGGATATTTGGATCGAAATTAAAACTAATTGAATCAATTCGAACAGCCTGACGATATTCCGTTCCAAACCAATCGACAAAACCATTATTGATGGTTATTAAGCGATAATTAAGGTAGGCTGTTTCACAACCTTCTGGAAAAGAATTACTATTTGGTGCATCAAAAACGGTAATATTTTTTGCTATAGTGAATTCATCTCCGAAGTTATCACAAGGATATTCGACACCATCTAGTTCAGCGTAACCATAGCCTCTTAAGTTAGGAACGGTACGGAATTGAACTGGATAAGGTCCCTCTGGATTCAGTGTAAAGTTGGCAACGAATTCTACAGTATCAACTGGGTCTAAAATGATTCCAAAGTCAATCAAACAAGAGTCTAAATCGAAGTGTAATATTTTTGTGCTATCAACTATTTCCACCGTCAAAACGGTGCTATCAACTGTACATAAATATTCTGAACCTGCGTGCGTAATTCTTAAGGTTCCATAATCAAACAAAAAGGTTTCAGTAGTATCAAATGTCTCATCTACGTTACTATAAGTAATGACCATTCCGATTGAATCAGAAATAGCTTGTTCTCCAACGATATTGGTGATACGCATTGCTACACTATCACAAGATATAGCCACTTTCTTATTTGCCATGCCTGGATCAAAAGCTGTTGTGTAGGTATTATCGGTATAACCAAAGGTTGTTCTATTGACATCAAATCCAAGCGTCTTCAATCCCGGATCACAAGGTACGGGTGGACAAGGAGGATCAGTAGAGTGAATAGTTGGTCCCTGCAATTCACTGCACCACCAAATATGCTTACAATCACAATCCGGACAATAAAAAGCAAACTCTGTTTCAAAAGCAGTAGGTCCTAAAGGTGCCGTACAATCTGCCTGAAATCCTAATTGGATGGCATACTCACCAATGATAAAAGGAGTAAGAGAAGCATCGTAAATCAGATACAATGTATCATTGGAAATAGTGCTACTACTCAGTGGATAAAATGATACTTCATTTCTACTCAAAGCGGTTTCTGAAATAATAGGATTGATCCCCGGAGGTAATACAACCGTAACATGAAGTTCTTCACCACTACCGCAGCTTTTTTCAAAAAATCGTACACTTCGCGTTTGTGTATGTGTCACATAAAAAGTATCGGTCAAAGCAAAGGCATCCGTGTCTGAAAAATTCTCATAACTAGGACGAGAATTTGAAGGCCTGAAGTAATTGCTTTCTAATGCAATGATCCGATCACCACATGTATCATCGTAATCTATTCTAGCATTAAAACTAGTACTAATATCATTCGGGCAAGTTTCGTCGTCTCCCAACTCTTGAGCCATCGAACATTCAAAATCGTAGTAAGCAGTCATCTCAATAGAATCATTCAACATCAAATCATCATAGAAACCATCCCCATCAAAATCGGACAAACCTCCTGGTCCATCTGGGTCAGTGGAAAATAATGGATTGCCGTCTAAAGTTGTCATTGCTGATGCTGGAATAGTAACACCTGCAATGGTCATGGAAGAAATAGTAAATCCACCATCATTCATTAAGAAAGTTGAACCAAGACCGATTCCAAGCTCAACGTTGAGCATGGTTGCAAATCCAGGATCTACTTCTACTCCATCATTAATAAATGTGATGCTTGTATTTCCTGTTTGGCAATAGCCAGCAAACTGATCTGGGATAATTCCAATTTCTTCTCCTACTACATTCGCTGCACCTTGCCCCACTTCGATAAAGTCAGTAACCGTAGTTGTTTCGCAATAGCGACCACTACAGCCCCATGACATATCGTGTACACTAGCTCGCGAAGTGCTACAGTTGAGCAAACAGAGTGTTTCAGTAATCACAGCAGTTTCATTTGGATCAAAAAATCCATCTCCGTTTCCAGGGCCACCGCTCGCGGTGTTTAGAGCAAAATGAGAAGCATCTATAACACCAGTAATTAAAGTATCCGTACCATTAAGTGTTTTCGTTATTGTCAAAGGAACGCCGTTGACTGCAATGTTTTGCACCCAAACGCCTTCTCCTTGTAAATTGTCATAGTAAAGTGAATCGATAAAACCGTCAAGACCAGAACTGGTCACGACAATATCCCTTGTCAAACAATCACCCGCTCTAGCTTTCCCAAAAAGATTTTCCATGTCAGCTGTAAAACTAGGAACTGCAAATGCATCACGGTATTCAGTATTATTATCTAATTCTTGAATTCCAGTAGAAACTCCCATATCGTATACAAATTCCCAGGTATCGAGTACTAGTGCTGCACCGTTAGCGATCAGCGTATCAGTGTATTCGCAGTTTGCCGTTATTGAAAACGCGATAACAACAGAGGCAGTGCCTGATGGAGATAAATCTGGTAAGTTGAAAACTGGATTCTCAGGATCCGAAGCCATGTCGTAAGTTACTCCCGGAGAAGATGCAGTTGCATCAAAACTACTGAATTGAACCCCTTTGAATAAATGAGCGGTCGCCACAATATTGGTACGAGTGTCCGTTGCAATTCCAACAAGGTTTACACGAACCACCTCAGAGTCGGGGTCGCCACAAATATTAAGAAAATCTGGTACACTCGCAGGGCTGTCAAAGCTAACCGATAGGTTATTTTGTGCGTTGATCAGTTGAGAGGAAAAAACACATACCAGGGTGATTATTAGGTATTGTAATGTTCTGTTCATACAAGGACTGTTTGTATTAAATCATTAATTTGCCAATAAATTAGTCAAAATTAGAAAGCAATTGTTTTGCAACAGCTTTCGTTGATTCAATCATAAATGTTTGTTTTTCAGTGGATTACGCAGACTAAATAGCAATTTAGCCCTCGTTATCTCACAAAGGGTGTTCCTCCAAGAGGTATTAGGCTAAAATCATACCAAAATCAGGGTACACTGTAACAGGAAAAGGTTACGTTTTTAAGGACTTTTTTTGAAGAATTTAAGAATTAGAATAGCACTATTAATGTGTGCTACACGTAGGCAAACCAACTACCACCCTCTAAGAAGGTGGTTTGACAATTCCTGAAGGCACAAGCTTCTAAGCCTCAATGCCAATGTCATGGTTATAGAGAAATTTTGAACCTGTCGAATTTATCTGGCTATCTAGACAGGTCTATCTGGCTAGATAGGCCGCCAGGCAGAATAATGAATCGTTGAATCGTTGAATTTCGAATTTCGAACCTGTCGGAGCCGCCAGGCAGGATTTTGATTTCACCCAATATTGAGGAGATGCACCTTTGGGGGGACATTCAATATTCCGAATCTTGCCTAGCGGCTTGACAGACTCGATACATGACCACCTCCAAAGGAGGTGGATTTCTAAATTAAATTAAAATGCTCTTCTAGTGCGGTCTCCGCGTGTGCAAGAGTGCTCTTATTAGTAGAGTGAGAGCGTATTGGGGAAATAAAAAAGCGCAACAGCTGGAGTTTGCTGTTGCGCTTTTATTAAGTTTCGATCTTTAAGTAATGTGCGGAATTAAGATGCACTCTATCGCGGTATCCCGTCTAAGGAGACATTCTAATTTCGATTCCTATTCTAATTTATTCTGTTTTTAATTTATTCTGTTTTTAATTTTCGAACAAACATTTCCGCGGTTGCTGGACCTACGGGATTAATTTCGTAGAGCCCCTCCCCTTTTACTTTCTTTTTTAGTTCTTTTTCTTTCATTCCTAATAGTAGATCCATGAATTGTTGGTTGTTGGAGACGGTATTAAGGATACCTTCCCTGTAACTTAAATAGTAATAGTTTCCGGATGGAGTTGCAACATACATTGTCATTCCTTGTGTTCCGTCGGGAGCAATCTTAAATTCTATGTAGCTTTCAACTATACCGTTGAACATTGTTCCATTGATACTTGCCAGTCCCAATTTATCGCCTTTAGAAACGAAAGAATGAAAATCGCTGTTCCATTCCATTGGTAAGTTGCTGAACAAAAAGTTGAAGGTATTTTTCTTTGCCGGAAAAACTAACTCATTAGCGGATTTTAATTCAGCGATCATTGCGTGTAGTGCTTTTGAATCAGAAACCAGTTCCGCAAGTGCTTTTTCATAAAAGATGTAAGGCTTGTGGTTGACTCGCTTCATTTCATAAATATCTGCTTGAAAGTCAGCATGGATAATTTGCATTAATTTTTCAGGTAGATACATATTTAATCCTGCCATGAAATTAAACTCTTCTGTCCCGTTTTCGTCAATGCTGGTCGTCATGCTACCTACGATAGTTGCATTGGCTAATTTGGTATTTGGTGCAAAGGAAAATTTTCCTTCGGCAATTACCTCACCTTGCTCTGACAATGAAAGTAAGTCTCCATATTTCACTCCAGAAGCTATTTTTAGTGAATCACCGAATAATATTTTATTGTCAGTTTTACGTTCGCTTAAGTAGCCCTTAACCGTAAATAAAGGAATATCTTTTGATGAGCGTAATCCTTTCATAATGTTGGGATATACTTTTCTTGTCATTCGGTCAACAAACAAACCTGTATAAACATCCGCGCCACGGGTGTTTTTAGGAATATCGTATTTCAACATTAAGTTGTTGCGATCTCCATCACATTCAATAGAGAACCAATCTGCATCTTTTAGAATTGAGACATCTAGTTTTGAAAAGCCATTAAAGTGCAAACTTTCCTTTGCTGCTTTAAGTGAAATATCTCCTTTGAATCTCAATTTGGGATCCATGTAAAAATCACTTCCTTCGCTTACGGAAGTAGCTGCTGTAGTTTCAGTAATTTTCTTTTTCTTTCCTTTTTTCACGAAAGCACCTTGAATATCAGTAAATTTAATTTCTTGCTTACGGCCTTCAATATCATACTGATAAAAACCGCTTGCCTTGTAATGGTATCGATTGTCAATATCAATAATTGCCTTGTTGAAAACGTGGTATTTATTTTTTGTATTTGCTTCAATTCGAGCGTTTTTCAAGCTTGGAATTTCTCCTCCTGGAAGTACCTTCACATTTCCATTTTCAGGATATAAGATAGCGTCGGCTACTTTTATAAAAGGCACACCTCCTACTTCCAGTTCATTATTTTTCAAATTAAACACGGCTGTTTTCCCTTCAAAATTAAGTGAGTCACGATCTTTGCCCAAGGCAAGAAAACTACCAAATTCCTTTTCACCTGAAAGGAAAGTGACTGATTCACCGTTTAGATCCCAGTTAAATTCATTCATCGAAGTTTGGTACTTATTATAAGGAAGCATGGTCGTAATTGAATCAACATTTGCTTTTACGTGTCCAATGTTTTTCTTAAAATCGAAGCGAGAAGAAACGTTGGTGGTATGCAAAGCTAGGTCAGAAATTCCGGCTACTTTAATTGCTAAATTCGTTGAGTCAGAACCTACACTATTTGAACCTAAATCAAATAGATCTGCTTTCATCGTTCCTTGTGCCCAGTCAAAAACACCACGTCCTTTTAGTCCATCAGGAGTCAGAATTAATTCTTTGTGCAAGGTGTGCTCCCCTTCATCGTATAGTTTAAAAGATTCTTCCTTTGCAGTAATGAACATACTGTCTTGATAAGGATTCCAGTCGATTGCAACGTCAAGACCTGAGATTAGAGGAATACCCCCTGCTTCATCCTTAGCTAGTTCAAATTTTTCAGCTGAGGTTAACATTTGATTGGGCTTGAAAACAATATCTTTTGAATCGATGGTAGCCCATAAATATTTGATGGTACCATCCCCATGAAGCCCCTTATTACTTAAACTCAAACTTCCACTGAATTGACCTTTTCCATATGCAGGATATCCTTCCGCAGGGACTTGATGAGTGAATCCAAGTGAATGATCCTCTTCTTGCAGTAAAAGTGTTTCTTTGAAATCAGGAAAGATATCTGCCGTTATCATTTGGCCTTTGAATTCAAAATTTTCTCGTTGAAATTCATCAAGGCTGTTTAAGGTAAATGGAAACAGTTGAAAGTAGAATGAGTCCCTATTATAGCAAGCATCTAAAGTTTCTTCGAGATCATAGTAAACGTATGAATTGGTAGTTGACTTGAAAGAAGGGAACGTTTTGATATCTTCTCTACCTGATTTATTTGCTGGAGCATCAATCAATAATATACCTGCTGCGTGTTCGATTCGTGAGCCGATAGAGAAAGCTTCTGGAACACCAGAAACATCTTTTTCACCAGTTGGTAAATAAAGGTCAAAAAAGCGAATCGAGTCAGCGCAAATTTGAAATTTATCATAGTCAAAATTAAAATCTTTTCCTTCAAATATTCCGAGTCCAGCGAATAATCGACCATCAAAGTTCATTGCCCTGTTAGCCCCCATTACCATTTCACCTTTGAGTGGTCGAGCTGCTACTTTTTGCAAATCAGAGAATTCTAAAATATCCACATCGCTAGCAATGATTTGTTTTTGGTCTAAAAGTAGACGTGCATTCGTTTGGTCAGATTCCGATCGAATTTTTAAAATATCGTAATCCTTTTTATCCATACTCGCATCGCAGTAGTGGAATACTTTTCCAAGTACATCTATTCGTTTGCTTTCTTTGTTGTAAGTAACATATCCTTTTCCAACAAGATCGTAAATTAAGCTTTGGATAGAACTAATGTCGAAATTAGAATTTAATGCCTGTGCATATTTTTCTGCAGAAATGTTGGTTGATTTTTCGCCATCAGATACTTTTTTCAAAACAGCTAAAGGATGAATAGAAGAAACGTTTTGTAGTTTCCGATAATCCTGACTATCAAAGAAAGCAGTAGATTCAAAGGTTACTTTCTTATTTGTATTTCCAATTTTAACTTTCTTTTCGTTAATCACAATTTCGGCAGTAGCCATATCCCAGTCCAAACGCTCCGTGTCCATATTCATTTGAGTAAACGAATTGTAGAAAGGGTTTCTATTACTACCTCTTTTACCTCTAAGGAGAGTTAATTCTTTTGATGGAAGTAATAATTTAAAATTCACAGAAGGATGGCAAATCGAATCATTTCCCATATAGATAGAAGTTGCTACCTCTTCTCCGCTGATTCTAACATTCTCTTCAATTATAAATTGTGTAGCATAAGCATCAAGGTGATACTTTTTGTCATTAGAATAGATTCGCAAAAAAGCCTTTTGTTCAGATTTCCCAGAGCCATAAAGTTTGGTACCTTTCAATCGAACACCACCACGATAGATAATATCTGGTCCTAGGTTTTTGATTTCGTGATTAGCTGTGTTTGATTCGAAGATGGGATAAGTATTACCTTTCTTTGATCCTCCAATAAGTACTTTATCTTCGAGTGATCCTTCAACTGTTTTTCCTTCAAAGTATTTTGGATAATGTAAAACAGCATGTTCTACTTTATACAGGCCTTTATCTAACTTGATTTCGTATTCTTTAAATTCGCAATAAACTTCTGACATATTTTCTTTATTCCAATTCACTTTCCCTCCATTCCCTTTCCATTTTTTATCGACAGGGAAGAAAGAACCTTTAGTGTCTTTGATCAATAAGGATTCTGTTTTTTTCTCACAGATGAGATTGGTCTCTTCAAAAACCAAACAAGGCGCCTGATTTTTCAATTCAAACTTAGCATTAGTAGAAACAGCTTTCCAAACTAAACCAGATCGAGTTTGATTCAGTACTCCTTTCTCAAAATAGTTAACTGAGAATGTAAGCATGGATTTATATGGCTTAAGTTTTTTCGCGTCTCTTTCAGACAACATTCCCTGAAGTACGAGATGCCAATTATCAAAAAGATGTGCATTTTTTGAATTGCTTTTAAGTTGATTCAAACCTTTTAGATAATCACAAAAATAAGGACAAGCTTTTAGTTTTAGTTCCAACATAGAATTACTTAGATTAACAACCTTAAGCAACTCATCGTCTGAATAAGCACCTTGCTTGATATGCTGTTCAAAGGCAGCATATGCTTGTGCAGCGTCTTTTTGATTTGCTGATTCGATGAAGGTTTTTAATTCCTTCATGAAATCCTCACTATTGGTAGGAAAATGGCTAGGTGGGTCTGCGCTAAAAGCAAAGTTAAATGCGTAGCATAACAAGACCAGACAGAAGAAAATCTGCTTTTTCATGATGGATTTTTTTGTTCATAAATTATTATCCGATGAACAAAATGCAGGATGGGGATTGGCATTCTATTCCTTTGTTTCAGTCTGTGTAGGAGGATTGAAAACAAAAGCAAAAAGCCCTTTATCCTAAGGCCAAAACAATCTTCTCATAGTGTACTAGGAGACTGTTCGAGCCCGGATAAAGGATGGAGGAAAAGTGGGGAGGGGAAAGGGGATATGGTGAACCATTGCTGCAATTGATAAATCAGCAATGACGCAAGTGTCATGTTGTAGTTAAGTGGTGTGATAAAAACTAACCATGTCTAAATTAAAACATGGCGTTTTTGGGAAGATCCAATAAAAGGGAAATTGAATTGGGAAATAAGCGATTTACTTTTTCGCTGTATTGATACTACAAATCTAAACCATTTAGCCATGCCTTCCAATGCCCTAAAAATGGTAGTTATTGTATAAACAATTTGAATGGTGAGAAGTGTTAATCAATGAGTGATATCTGTAATTACACAAGGAATGTGGTAATTATGATTCATAACTAAAATCATTGCAATTGATATTAGGGGCCTACTAGACAAGTCTATCTTGCTGATAATCAAACTAAAACAAATGGTTAATTAATTGAACTTTAAAAAACAAAGATGATTTTGTTTTTTAAAAGATATCATAAAAAAAGACCTCAGCATTGCTGAAGTCTTTTTTTGTTTTATAATAGAAGTTGTTTTATGCTATGGCATCTAGTCTTATTAGTTTCTTGCAGACTGAGCACGAGTAACAAACATTTCAGCAGAACCAGGGTTTACGATTTGGATTTCATAAGTTTCACCATCATCCATTTTAACCAATCGTTCCTTCTTCTTTAATCCTTCTACTGCTTCCATAAATTTAGTATTACTGGAAACAACGCTAAGGATACCTTGCTTAAATCCAAAGAAGTAGTAATGTTCACTTGGTGAGTTGATGTATACATATACACGATCATCTTCGTTGGAAGGCATTTTAAATTCAATGTAACATTTTAGCATGCGGTTGATTACTTCGCCATTTACACTTGCTAGTCCAACTTCATTTTTTGAAGAAACGAAAGATTGGTAATCTGCGTTCCAGACCATTGGTAGGTCACTAAAAAGGAAAGTATAACCATCGTGTTTTTTAGGTAAGTCCAGTCCGGAGTTAATCATTCCGTTTCTAGTATTTTTGTAGTCTTTTCCTTGCGGTACAAATTCAGCCAATGCTTTTTCAAAAAAGTTAGTACCTTTTACATAATCAATTGGTCTAGCATCAAAGGAAGATGACTTAAGGTCATTTTCCAGAATCTTCATAACTTTATCCGGGAAGATTAATTTAATTCCAGCCATTACTCTGTATTTCAAATCATCTTGTTCATCACCAAAAACGCCAGAAGCTTCTCCAGCTGCAGTTACAGAAACATATTGAAGTCCTGAGCCAATATTCAATTTACCTTCTGTAGTGTATTCACCATCTGAATTATCGAAATACATTTTATTTCCGTTTGGAACGCCAGAAGTAATCTTCAAAGAGTCCCCAAAAGTAAACTCATCTTTTGCTTTATTATATTTAAAAAGTCCGGTCCCCTCTCCTTTTGCTTCCATTAGCACTCGGTCTTTTCTGTAAAGTAATGGCATCATAACTCTTGGGTAGGCTTTACCATTTTCTTTACTTAAGAAGATACCTGTACGCAAAGGATCACCTTTAGAGTTTTTAGGTACATTGTATTCGATGGCGAGATCATTCTTATCTCCTTCAAACTTTACAGAAAACCACTCAGCACCAGGTAAACGCTCAGAATCGAGTTTTGCAAAACCGTCAAAATCTAGGTTCTTAGAATCCGCACTTAAACTAATTTTCCCTTTATAGGCTGTTTTATGGTCAATGTAAAAGTTATCGGATTCTTTTACTTCTCCATCAGCTCTAGTTACTGATTTCTTTTCATCCCGTTTACCCTTACCTATTCGTGTACCAACAATATCTGCAAATTCAATTTCCTGAACTCGGCCACCAATATTATATTCATAAAAACCGGATGCGCGATATTCTTTTTTTCCTAAAATATTGACGGTAGCCCGATTGATTACGTGATACTTTGTTATAGTATCTGCCACAATCTTTGCATTTTTGAGGGTGGTCATTTTACCTCCTGGATTGATTTCTATTTTTCCATCATCAAGATAAACGTAAGCATCACTGGTTTGTACATAAGGTACACCTCCAATCAGTAATTCGTTTGATTTCAAATCGTAAAAGGCGGTACTCCCTGTAAAGCTCAAAGAATCCTGATCAGGATGAATGGATGTAAATACACCATCAGTTCCACTTTCATTTTTAAAGGTCACTGTCTCTTCTGCCATGTCCCAAACAAAATCTACCAGACTAGTTTGATATTGATTGTAGGGCATGGTGGTTATATTATCAATAACGTTGGATTTGACAAAACCGATATTTCTATCAAAATCGAGATTGGCATTAATACCTCTGGTATCAAAAGCGAGATCATCAGAGCCAATGGCTTTGATTTTCAGATCGGCGGTATCAGAAGTCACTGAGTAGGGCCCAAAGGTCATCAGTTGTGAACTCAAACTTGCCTTGTCCCAATCAAACAAACCACGACCTTTCAAACCACCAGGCGTTAGAATCATGAGGCCAGTCAAGGTATGCACTCCTTTATTAAACAACTCAAAAGGACGCTCTTTAGATCGGACATACATCGAATCCTGATAAGGTCTCCAGTCAATGGAAACATCATAACCACGTGTATGTGGTACTTTCAAATCAGAGGTTCTATCTTCTTCCAGTGCAAATATCTCGGCAGAAGCGGTCATCTGCTTAGGCATCAAAGTAATATCTTCGGAGTTAATAGAAGCACTTAGATATTTGATATTTCCTTTTGCAAAAAAACCAGCATTTGACAAATCAATATCACCAGTGTAGGTTCCTTTCCCAAGGTAACATGGAAAACCTTCCGCTGGAGTTGTATGCACAAATCCTAGTGACTCGTCTTCTTCTCTTAATAAAAGCGTTTCCTTAAAAGGGGGGAAAATATCGAAAGAATTCATCATTCCTTTAAAGTGAATATCGTCCCTTCCGTAATCATCCAAACTATTGAATGAAAATTTGTTCAGCTTAAAGAAAAAGGAATCTCTCGTATAAACACCATTTAAGGTTTGTTCATAATCGTAAAAAACGAATGAAGGCCCTTTACTTTGATAAGAAGGAAATATCGGAATGTCTTCTTTACTGGACATATTGGAAGGTGCATCAATTAGCAGTACACCTGTAGAGTGTTCAATTCTTGAACCAATAGAAAGTGGTTCAGGTTCTTGTGGGTTTCCTTGTTTATCTACCAGTTCTTCTTCTGGCAAAAGAAAGAGGTCAAAGAAACGTACTGAATCCAATTCAATATGATTTTTGTCATAAACAAAAGAAAAATCTTTTCCTTCAAAAATGCTGTACCCTGCGAAGGCTGTCCCATCAAAGTCAATGTCTCTATTTTTCTTAACAACTATTTTTTCTTTGAACGGCTTTACCGCTACTTTTTGTACTTCACTGAACTCGACAAATCGAACTGCACTTGTTTCGATAGAACGATCTGAAACCAACATGACTGCGTTGGTACTATCTGTTTTTGATAAGATTTTCAAAAGGTCGTGATCCACTTGTTTTGCATAAGCATTTACATAGTGGTATACCTTATCTTTTACTTCTACGATTTCTTTGTCACTGTTGTAGTTCACAAAGCCTTTAGCCACCAAGTCATAGAGTAAACTTTGGATACTGGATACATCGTATTTTGGATTGAGTCGGGCAGCCAGACGACTTGCGGAAACAAAATTGGTACCTTCTTCTTCCGCAAAAAGTTTGAGTATAGAGATTGGATTGGTAGATGAAATGTTTTGAATTCTGCGAAATTCTTCTTGTTTGAAAAATTTTAACGACTCCAAACTCATTTCTTTTGAGTTGGCGAAACTTACAGATCGCTTACCAAAGACCATAGAATCTCTATCCATTTTCCAATCGATATTATCTACATCCATGTTGATCTGATGGTATGAGCTAAAAAATGGATTTCGATCTGATCCACGCTTTCCACGATACAAACGCATTTCCTTCTTGAGGATGTCATACTTCATATTAACGGATGGATGAAAGATAGAATCGAGATCGAGATAAGCCACTGAGAAGGCACGTTCTGCAGAAAGCTGTTCTCCTTTTCGTACAACAAACAAAGGAGCCTCTGCTCTAAAGAGTCTTTGCTTACTTTCATCTCTAATCACAATCTCTGCTTTATTATCTCCTTTACCAAAACCATATACGGTAGTTCCATGTAATCTAAAACCTCCTTCATACTCAACACCAGCTCCAAGGTTGTCAATTTTTAATCGATCATTAAAGGATTCAAACCTAGGATATGAACCAATACTTGCTTTATTTTCAGTTGTAATTTTATCTTTAAAACTTCCGGGAACTCCTTTACTTCCAAAGAATTCAGGATAGTATAAGGTAGAGGAAGAAACGGTATATAAACTCTTCTTTACATCAATCTTATAAGTGTCTAACTCTACGTAAACATCGTTTAGTCCGTAACGTCCCCAAGTCACTTTTCCTCCTGTCCCTTTCCATTCCAGGTCGATAGGATAAAATATACCGGACGTTTTGTTAATGGTGATGGTGTCCTCTTTTCGAGATGCAATGAGGCTAATTTCATCGTATTTAATGACAGGCATTCCGTTCTCATAAAGCAGTTTGTAATCATGCGCCAGAGCTGTCCAGTTTACACCAGTTTTAGAACCTCTAAGTGATTTATTGGCAAAGAAGTTAGAAGAGAATTTTAGGAAATCGTCAAAAGGTTTGACCTTCCGATTTTGCATGTTGGTCAGCATTTGATCAAGCACGCCATGCCATTCTACAAATCGGACTGCCCCATTCTCTACTGCTTTCACCTTCGTTAGCGCTTTAGTATATCCCACAAAATACGGAGAAGGCTTCATTTTCTGACCAAGCATGAGGTTGGTAGTCTTCACAATCTGTGCAAATTCCTCATCCGTAAAAAGGCCGCTTTTAAAGTACTTTTCGAATTCTTTATAAGCCTCCTCCATTTGCTTACGCTTACTGGAGGTCATATAAGTTTCAAGTTCTTTGATAAAAATATCTCGATTACTAGATAAAGAATCGAGTTTTTGAGCAGTCATGGACAAACCAGAAGCACAAAAGAAGAGTATTAAAAGTATTCGTGTAACCATCAATTTGAATTGATTTAAACGTGAGTAGTGTAATGCGCCCAAAATATGTCGTTTCTAGTTAAAAACGCGCACATTTCAAGGTCAAAAGCACATAAAAATCAATTAAATTATGATTTTTCTATATGCTTAAGTTTTCATAAAAGAAACACAAATCCAGCCATTTTTTCGCTGAATGTTCACTTGCTTAAAATTGTTTGCTGTTGCATTTTGGAGTAACAGTTCTTCATCAGAGTTTAAAATACCTGATACGAGAAGGAGGCCCTGCTGTTTCAACTTACCATATAACGCAGATAAACTGTCTAAAATTACCCCCCGATTAATATTCGCAAGGATGTAATCATAGCTGTGATCTCCTGTGTCAGCAAGGGTCCCACATTGGGTTTTGATACCTTCCAGACCATTAACTTTTAGGTTTTCCAGTGTGTTTTCATAGGCTGCGGGATCATAATCAATTGCCAAAATATCGTCGCTTCCCATTTTAGCCGCTAAAATAGCCAATACACCGGTTCCACAACCTAAATCTAACACAGTCGTTTTGTCAAATTTCAGAGATTTCATCTGATCCATCATCATATACGTGGTTTCATGATGTCCTGTTCCAAATGCCATTTTAGGATTGATAATGATATCATATTGAATATCAGTCTCCTTTTCATGAAAATCAGCTCTAACTTGGCAAAATTTACCTACACTAATGGACTTATGGTTAGACTCCCATATGGCATTCCAGTTTTGAGGTTTGATCACTTCAGTGGCCTCTCTTAGCTTAAAGCGTTCTTTTAGCTCAGCAAATTGCTGTTTGAAGCTATCGTCAAAATCGGAAGCTGCCAACCAGGCGATTAATTCGCCTTCATTTTCCTGAAAAGCCTCAAAGGGCAGTTGAGATAAAAAAGCCAGAACAATTTCTGATTGTGCTGGTTCCAATTGAATGGTATATTTGAAATAGTCCATTTTAAATTTTTAAAAACATTAAAGGGTTCTGCCTGCTTTTCGTGTGTCCGCAAAATACTGCATTTCGAGCATATTAAAAGTAAGAGCTCTCGCTTTATCCACTTCTTTGACTTTGTTTACTATGTTTAACCGTAGAAGGTGCCACTCCAAGTGATTCGCATAGTTCTACTTCAGGAAATGCTGTTTGTATTCCCATTCGAATAATCGCCAAATGATGAATGGCGTGGTCATAAGCGTACATTAATTCCCTTCCAACAGAAGAAATAACGACCGAGCGTACTCCATTTTCATCTATTGAAAAATCCGTAACTACCTTCACTCTTTGCTCTTCGCTAAACTGACTAAGCTTATCTAAAATAGCATTGAATGAATCTTTGGCCACTTCTATCTTAGTTTCCATCAAAGGATTTCTAGCTCGTTTGGAATAATCGAGCTCTCCTAAGAGTGCACCAGCGACAAGGCAATTGTAAAAATCGAGAATGTGTCGGAAATGTTGCCCCAAAGTACCTCCTTTAAAGAGGCTAATGGGTTTTGCGTAAGCAGTATCATCAAGTTGACAGAGCAAATCGTTGATTTGTCCAATCATGTGTTTAGTTCCTTGACTACCATTCATAAATTAAAGTTTAGGATTTATTGATTATGCTCTGATAAACAAATCTAAAACACAAAACAAGTTAAATTATTTCAAAAGCGACTCTAATTTGTCAAGCAACTGATTTAAGGGTCTTTATGAGGACGCAATTCAGTCTAGTTTCAAGTTACCCGCATTTAGAAATATATCTTTGTTATGATTACTAGCCGTAGACTTCTTTCCGATACGCCTTCAAGGTATTCATTAGTAAAGAAGTTACAGTCATTGGACCTACGCCTCCAGGTACTGGGGTGATATAGCTTGCTTTGGCAGCTACTTGATCAAAATGTACATCACCTCGTAGTCGATATCCTCTCTTTGCAGTTTCATCATCCACTCTATTGATTCCTACATCAATTACCACGACACCTTCTTTCACCATATCTCCAGTTATGAATTCTGGACGGCCCAAGGCTACGATCAAAATATCAGCTCGTCGAGTATGAAAGGCGATATCTTTGGTGCGGCTGTGGCATAAGGTAATGGTTGCGTTTCCTGGAGATGCTTTTCTTGAGAGGAGAATACTTATTGGAGAGCCTACGATGTTACTTCGTCCTACGACTACACATTCTTTTCCTTCCACTTCTATGTTGTATCGATCCAGCATTTGTAGAATGCCAAAAGGAGTAGCAGGAAGATAACAGTCAAGTCCTTGTGCCATACGTCCAAAATTGACGGGATGAAAACCATCCACATCTTTTTTAGGATCAATAGCAAGGGTCACTCGCTCTTCGTTTATATGCTTAGGAAGTGGTAGTTGGACAATAAAACCATCAATAGCGTCATCAGCGTTGAGTCGATCAATGATTTCCAATAGTTCTGACTCTGTGATATCTGCCTCTTTTCTGATTAAGCTGGATTCGAAGCCAACTTGCTCGCAGGAGCGAACTTTATTGCGAACGTAAGATTGGCTGGCAGGGTCATCACCTATCAGTACCGCAGCAAGGTGCGGTGGTCTTTTTCCATCTGATGTAATGGCAGTAACCTGAACTGCAATTTCTTCCTTTATAGTCTGTGCTAAGAGCTTTCCGTCGATCAGTTTCATTATGTATGTTTTGAGAAGCCCAAAGGTAGGTAAAAAGTTTCAATTACAATTGTAGTTTCAATTGCAATGACGCTTTGGTTTGGTCTTTTCAAAATTTGAGCTATTGGAAGACTAGCAATATCATTGCCCCTTAAATTGCTAGTACCAAATTACTCTTTGTCTACTCGAATACGCGTTTCTGCTCCCATTGCAAATACGCCCAGTCCATTTTGAATATTGGTGTGTACGGTGACAGGTTCGGCAAAAAATTCTAAATCATCTGAGTTTCGAAAATCAGATAATGACTTTGAGTACAAAAACCAATCTCTGGAAATCGCTCTTACATAAACCCTCATGTTTTCTCCCCAGTCAAAACGTGTTTGAATTTGTAAGGTATAAGCTTCACCATCAAAAGATGCAGCATCCACTAGAATAGAACGGTTTAATCCTTCTGATGTGTTTATATCAAGTGACTCAGCTGACTTCTCACTAGAGTATACCACTCCCCCAATGGTGTCTTCAAAAATCAAATATATTTCATAAAAATTTTCTCCGACAGGATCATTAATAAGAATATCAATGGCATTTGACTCATAGTCGTATTCACTGGGTAAGCCACCATCCTCATCAAAGATAGCAGAGGTCAATTCAGGAGCAGCAAGCATCTTTTGTTCAGCTGAAGCAGTTGCTAAATCATCATGCGATGCTTTTATTTCGTAACTATTTCCCAGCCCTCCAAATACATCATTTAATTCCACCTTATAATTAAAAGGCTCCCCTCCCGTTGGTGTTAGATTATACTTCAGTGTTCCATTTTCGTACAATTCGACTGCTGCATCATTAATGTATTCAGCTCCTGAGTTACTATTATTTGTTTCTAAGATGCCAGTACTTTTTGTCAAACTAACATATACTAGACTGTCGCTACTTTTAATAAAACTATGCAAGACCAATTGATCTTCATGTGGCGGTGGATCAATTTTCAAGGTTGTTTCAAAAAAATCTTCCCCACAAGAAGTACAGATAAATAAGCTTATAAATATTGGAATTAACTTTTTCATTTTTTATAATTTTATTGCTTTAAAACTCAAAAGAATAATTGAAATAAGGAATAATAGGAAACAGACTTGCTTGCTTTAAAACGGTCTTACTTTCTCCTGTACTGCTGTTGTATTCATTCCCAGTGAATAAGAAAAATGGATTATTCTGGTTGTAAGTGTTATAAGCACCAAAGGACCAAGTCCGCGTATGCCGTTTTTTCTTTTTTACAAAATTGATCCCTATATCCATACGATGGTAGGCATTCATTCTGAAGTTGTTTCTATTTTTATAAAAATCAGTGTTAAACGTTCCGCTGCTACTCGTCTGCGGAAAATTTACTCCTGGAAACACACTTTCGTATTGAGAATTAGCTAGTGTAACAGCGTTACCTGTACCATAGATCCAAGTACCAGCTATGTTGATTCGATCATTGAATTCATAGGAAGCCACAATTGATAAATCATGGCGACGGTCGTATTTAAAGGGATATCGTTCTCCGAGATTGATATCAGGGAATGTTCGCCAAGACCATGACAATGTGTAGCCTACCCAACCGGTGAGACGGCCTTTCTTTTTCTGAACAAAAAACTCCGCGCCATAAGATTTGCCATCTCCTTGAGTTACGTCATCCTCCCAGTTATTAAGGGTAATGAAACTTGCGCCTTCTTTGTAGGCAACTAAGTTGGTCATTTCTTTATAATAACCTTCTAGAGTAACTTCGTATTGGCCACCGAATGTTTTAGCCAGGCCTAATCCAAGTTGCCAAGAATCTTGTGGCTTTACCCGTTTGGTAGAAGGAAGCCAGAGATCGGTTGGCAGTCCTATTCCTTCGTTAGTTAGCAACTGTACGTATTGGCGCATCATTGCGAATGAGCCTTTTAATGCCACATTGCCAGGCAACATGTACCGTACGTTTAATCGTGGTTGAATGGAAGGATAGGTTTTATCTTTTAATTTAAATGCAGAAAGGTGTAATCCAGCGTTTAACTTTAAGTTATCTCCCAATTTCATATCGTCTTCTACATAAGCTGAAAACTCTTGTGCATTGACATTGCTTTGACCTAGTGTCGTATCAATACTAACATTTGTATATCCCAAATCGGTGTCCTTAAAGAGTACATCAAATTTACCCGGCTTAAACGTATGATTAATGACACCTGCACCAAAACGAATAAAATGGTTTGGACTTGGTACATAATCAAAATCAATTTTAGCTGCAAAGTCATCTATTCCCGACAGGTAACCAACAGAGAATTCGTTGCTTTCGGAATCTGATTCACTGTAGTTGCGAATCTTTGTATTAAATGAATACCGACTAAAGGTAAGCGTTGTATTACTAAACAATTTATTTGTCCACAAATGATTCCATCGCAATGCAGAAGTTATGTTCCCCCATCCTAATCCAACTTCTAATTCATCTCTATAGGAGTTATTCCCTCCAAAGGTCTCACTATAATTTTCTTCAACGAAGAACTTATCTTCACCGGTATAAACACTAAAGTACAATCTGTCTTTATCAGAAAATTTATGGTTTATCTTTCCATTAAAATCATAAAAATAATATCCTGCATTACCTGTGCTACCATTGTTTTCAAAACTTTTTTTAATCAGTGGTCGAGCCAAAATATCGATATAGGTTCGGCGAGCAGAAAGCATAATTGAAGTCTTGTCTTTTTTGATAGGACCTTCAATCGTCAACTTAGAAGCAATCAAACCAATAGAGCCAGCTCCATGCCATTCGTTGATATTCCCTTCCTTCATATTGATCTCAATTACAGATGAGAGACGACCTCCATATCGAGCAGGAAAACCTCCCTTTGTTAACTTTACATCTTTCACTGCATCTGCATTAAAAACGGAGAAGAAACCAAATAAGTGGGATGCATTATAAACAGGTACACCATCCAATAATATCAGATTTTGATCGGGACTTCCTCCACGTACATACAGACCATTTTGGCCTTCACCTCCCGATTGTACTCCGGGTAATAGCTGTAAGGCTTTCAATACATCCACCTCCCCAAACAATGCAGGGATTTTTTTGATTTGTGCAATCGGAATATCAACGGTACTCATACGCGTTGTCTCTTCAATTTTCTCTTCATACTTATCAGCTACTACCGTTATTTCTTGAAGTGACAATTCTGGTTCAAGCTTCACGTTGATCACCATATCTTTGTCTAATGAAAGGCGATATTCCAATGATTGATAACCTATATAAGAAAAAGTAATGAACACAGAATCTGTAGGCAAGGTTATACTATAGAATCCATAGATATTCGATACCGTACCGTTTTCACTTTTTAAATCATAAGCATTGGCACTAATTAGTTTTTCACCAGAAGTAGCATCTTCGATGTATCCTGAGATGGTGAATTTCTTTTTATTCTGTGCATTAGCTGTGGCTAAAAAAAGCAAAGAAAAAAGAATCAGAAAGGCAGACCTGCAGAGGGTATTATTTTGCTTCATGTTTATTTGATTGGTTCGCTTTAAAGTTCACGTAAGTAATAATAAGTAGTGTGTCATATAAAAAGCCGAAGGTTTTACATCTCCGGCTTTTCATACTAATCACAATCATCTGGCTCGGGGTATTGTATTAGTCTTCTAAGACAAGATAAATACAAGCATCCCCTACTCCAGATCAATTTATTTTAATCTTCTCCCAAAAATGGGTAACGGTAGTCCGTAGCGGGAACTAAAGTTTCCTTAATCGTACGTGGTGAAACCCAACGCAACAAGTTAAGGATAGAACCTGCTTTATCGTTTGTACCAGAAGCACGTCCACCACCGAATGGCTGCTGACCTACTACTGCTCCAGTTGGCTTATCATTGATATAGAAGTTACCTGCAGAGTGACGCAATTTGTTCGTTGCCAAATCAATAGCAGCACGATCCGTTGAGAATACAGCTCCAGTCAATGCATAAGGAGACGTTTGGTCAAGGATATCCAACATCTCACTGTATTTACGTGTGTCATAAACGTGGATGGTAAGTACCGGTCCAAAAATTTCTTCACACATAGTGGTGTACTTTGGATCATCTGCAACGATAACAGTAGGTTCGATGAAGTATCCAACTTTTTTGCTATAGCCACCACCTGCAATGATTTCTACTTTCTTAGATTTTTTCGCAGCAGCGATATAACTAGTAATGTTATCATAAGCTCGTTCATCAATAACTGCATTTACGAAGTTGCCAAAATCTTCAGGAGAGCCCATTTTGATCGTCTCCAAATCGTCCAACATATATTTCTTAACTTTCTTCCAAATGTTTTTTGGAATGTAAGCTCTAGAAGCTGCGGAACATTTTTGACCTTGGAATTCGAAAGCACCTCTTATTAGTGCAGTAGCTACTTCTTTTGCATTAGCTGATGAATGTGCAATAACAAAATCTTTTCCACCAGTCTCTCCTACTATTCGTGGGTATGTTTTGTACTTCGCAATATTGTTTCCAATGGTAGACCACAACTTGCGGAACACACCTGTAGAACCTGTAAAGTGCAAACCAGCAAAGTCAGGATGCTTGAATACTACATCACCTGCTGCTGGTCCATCTACATAAACGATATTAATAACGCCTGCTGGCAAACCAGCTGCTTCAAATATTTCCATAATTACCGCCGCAGAATAAATCTGAGTTTCAGCTGGCTTCCAAACTACCGTGTTGCCCATCAATGCTGGAGCAGCGCAAAGGTTACCTGCAATAGAAGTAAAGTTAAATGGTGTAATTGCAAAGACGAAACCTTCCAAAGGACGGTGTTCCATACGATTCCATATGCCGTGTACTGATTCAGGTTGCTCTGAATAGATTTGCGTCATGAACTGTGCATTGAAACGGAGGAAGTCACAGAATTCTGCCACTGCATCAATTTCTGCTTGGTATGCATTTTTAGATTGCGCCAACATAGTTGCTGCATTCATCTTTGCACGATATGGTCCAGCAAGTAAGTCAGCTGCTTTTAGGAAGATAGCTACACGTTCTTGCCAAGGCATATTTTCCCAAGCTGGCTTAGCTGCCAATGCTGCTTTGATTGCTTGTTCAACATGCTTCGCGGTACCTTTATAAAAATGACCCAATTTATGTTTGATATCATGCGGAGGTCGCATAGCTATCTTTGTTTTGGTTTTCACTTCTTTACCACCAATGTACATTGGAATTTCTACTTCGCGAGACTTCATGGCAGCGTAGGCCATCTTTAGCTCTTCGCGTTCAATTGAACCAGGAGCATAGTTTAAAACTGGCTCGTTGACAGCTATTGGAACTTCGTAAATTGCGTTTGACATATTATATTTTCTTAGGTAAATTAAATGGTCGATTTCTACGGGGCAAAAGTAGTGTATTAGGGGGTCATAAAAAAGAGAATAGCTAGAAAAGAAGGATTCCTAAACCTTCACCTCTTCCGGTAAGAAGGAAGAAGCATCCCCTTTTCCTCTAATTATCTCCCGAACAATGGTAGAGGAGATATGAGAAAATTCAGGTTTACTGATTAGGAAGATTGTTTCAAGGCCATCACCTACGATTGCATTAAGCTGTGATATAGTTTTCTCGTAATCGAAATCTGAAGCGTTCCGAAGGCCACGAAGTAAATAATTGGCTCCAAGCTCTTTGCAATAATGAGCAGTTAATCCTTCAAATGCAGCCACTTCCACAGATGGATTGTCTGCAAATACTGCATTCAACCACTCAAGACGTTGGTCTAAATCAAATAAATATTTCTTCTGGGAATTAATACCTACGGCCACAATGATTTTGTCAAATAGTGGAATGGCTCTTTTTACTAGATCAACATGGCCTACTGTGATTGGATCGAACGATCCAGGGAATACTGCAATTTTCATGATTCGATTGTTTTGCAAATGAGTCTCGTTTCATGACTTTTAGTCTAAGGTTCTACGAGTCCTGATTTAATTGTTCAACGTAAAGGTCATAATTCTCTTTGTCAAAACAAACAAAAATCACTTCTTCTATTTCAGAAGGTGTTTTCAAGAATTCACGAACTGCAGCAATCGCAACTCTTGCAGCCCTTGCCTTGGGGAAATGATATACTCCGGTACTGATATTGGGAAAGGCTATATGTTTGAGTTTTTCGCTTTTAGCAATAGCTAAACTATTAGAATAACAGTTTCTTAAAAGACGGTCCATCTCCAATGGTACAGTATCTCGCCAAACAGGACCAACGGTGTGTATGACGTAAATAGAAGGCAAATTGCCGGCAGTCGTAATTACTGCTTCTCCGGTTTCACAACCTCCTTGGCTCGCTCTGACATTACGACATTCCTCTAAAATAGCAGGGCCTCCTGCACGGTGTATAGCCCCATCAACTCCACCACCTCCAAGCAAAGAGGTATTGGCTGCATTGACTATTGCATCAACTTTTATTTGAGTGATATCTCCTTGTATTACTTTTAAGTTGGTATTCATTTTTTTTAATAGGGCAGCACCCTAAATTATTTATGTGATTTCCTCTTAGAGAATTGATTGATTAAAGTTATTTCAATGTATCAATCATTGCTTTGTGCTGTACCCGATCTTTATTTGATGTTACAGCAAAATACTGCGATTACCACTACAATTACCACTCCGATTTCTATTCTATGAGATAGAATGAATCGAAAAATAAATCTTGTACCCGATTCAAACTTTTGGCACGGCGACCGATGACTTGTATTTGATAGAAACGACGACCTACCATGAAAGCTTTTGTCTTTATTGTTGCCTGCCCTTTGTTATAGTCCACCCTCCAAATCCGTCCGGGATAATTTAACAAATGAATCTCATCTGCATATCTTAAGTTACCATGCACACTTTGAATCGAAGTTTCAATAGTACTATGAAAAAACTCTTCAACAAATTCTATAGAATCCGAATGAATGGTATGCTCAGGGTAGTCAACGTAACTAACTTTATAGACCAAATTTTCAGCATCATCTTCAGAATCCTGATAGATATAACTAAAGTAGTTAAAATCTCCAATTTCAGTTTCAATTTCATTTACTTTTTCTGACATCTCCCCTGGCGCCAGTATTCGGAATTTTCCGTCCACAGAAATGAATTCTTTCCAGGGTTCTTTTTCTTGAGCAGCAAGAACAAAGCTTAGTAGTAAAAGTAGAATTGTAGGATATAATTTCATGTTGTTATTCACTAAATGTTGTTGATGGTTAAAAATACAGCTTATTTGTACAAATACAATACATTTTGTCAAAACCAGCTTTACAACGTAGGTGTACCAAACTTTGTTTTAGTTGCTTCAAATTTCTAAGCTTGTTTTAAGTTATTTAGCTGAAAGCTGTATCTTGTCCAAACAAAAAATAAAGTTAACACAACCTTCCTAAACTTAAACTATGATCCTTAGAATTCTTGTATTGGTTCTTTTTACCTTATGCGCTTTATCTAGCTGTAAATCAGACAGTTCGAACACCAATAGTGATGCCCCAGTTGAGCTACCTCCTGAAGAAGATGATTACAAAGAAACAGCCTATAAATGGGGCTATATTAATAAAGGAGGCCGAGTAGTGATCAAGGCTGAATATGACGATTCCCGAAATTTTTCAGATGGGCTGGCCGTAGTTCGTAAAAAAGGAAAATGGGGTTATATCGATAAAAAAGGAAAATTGATTATTAAACCAGTTTATAAAGCAGCTTGGTCATTTAGTGATGGCTTGGGGCGAGTACTGACCTATGACAATAAAATGGGCTATGTCAGTACGAATGGTGCTACATCAATTGAACCACAGTATGAAGATGCCAAGGAATTTTCAGAAGGTCTAGCAGTTGTTCAAAAAGATGGACTTCAAGGCTACATCAACAAAGAAGGCTCTCTAGTGATCCCAATTCAATTTAATGAAGCTTACGGTTTTGAAAATGGTACTGCCAAAATAAAAATGAATGGCAAATACGGGCTCATTGATTCAAAAGGCCAATACATTGTGGAAGCTAAATACGATGCGGTTTATAGTTTCAACGAAAACTTAGCAAGGGTCCGTTTGAATGGAAAGTTTGGCTTTGTCAATAGAAAAGGTGAGCTAGTCATTCCTACAAAATATTTGAGTGCAAAGGACTTTCATGAGGGTTTCGCCGTTGCAAAGGAAAAAGAATCTTTTGGACTGATTGATAAGAAAGCTGTGTTTTCTATGGCTGAAAAGTACGACGCGCTTTGGTATGCTGGTTCTGGTTTTTGGGGTGCGACTATCTTAGGCAAATCTGGTTTTATCCGAAAGGATGGAAAGCCACTTGGTCCGTTTAAATACAATTTGATTTATAATTTTTCGGACGGCTTGGCGGGTTATCAAAATGGTGAACTCTGGGGTTATATTGATACAACAGGTGTAGAAATTACCGATCCAATTTTTGGCTTGATTTGGGATTTCAATGAAGGCTTTGCAAGAGTTGCCTATCGGGAAGGAATCGGATTTATCAATAAAGAAGGTGATCTCATTCTCGAAGCAAAATATTTGGATGTAAAGGATTTTTCTGAAGGATTGGCGAGGGTGCAGGTACCTGGATCTTAAACTAACCATTCGACTCAGTAATCGCTTACTTCGCGATGTACCTGTTTGTCTGACCAGAAAAGCCTGTCCAGCCAGATAGACCTAAATCATCTTAGGGCTGTGGAATTTTACCAGATTCTTTTTTTACCTTTGCGGCGAATCTAGACTTTGAAAATCACTTCTTCAGCCTTCAAATAAAAAAACATGCTACGAGCTATATCTCCGATTGACGGACGTTACCATTCCAAGACAAAAGAATTGCAAGGTTATTTTTCTGAATTCGCATTGATTCGTTATCGCGTTTTTGTGGAAATTCAGTACTTCATTGCCTTGACCCAACATCCACTTCCTCAACTTAAGGAATTTGATCAGGAGAAGGTCGACCAACTCAATAATATCTTCGAGAACTTCAATCAGCAAGACGCGATTGAAATCAAAGAAATTGAAAAAACGACCAATCATGACGTAAAAGCAGTCGAGTATTTTTTGAAAAAACAGTTCGACCGCCTCGGAATTAGTGAATACAAAGAATTCATCCACTTTGGCTTGACTTCACAGGACATCAATAATACGGCTACTCCCCTACTTACGATGCACGCCATGCAAGAAGTCTATTTTCCAATGATGAAAGAGCTACTCGGTAAGTTGGATGAGATGGCAAACGAATGGTCTGGAATTCCTATGCTGGCACGAACACACGGACAACCTGCTTCTCCAACAACTCTTGGTAAAGAGATCCGCGTTTTTGTAGAACGCGTTGAGAACCAATTAAAATTGCTAAGACAGGTTCCATACATGGCTAAGTTTGGTGGTGCTACTGGTAACTTCAATGCCCACTACGTCACCTACCCTTCTATTAACTGGAAAAGCTTTGGAAACCATTTTGTAGAAGAATTTTTAGGATTAGAACGTCAACAATACACCACACAAATAGCTCATTACGATAATCTTGCTGCGCTCTTCCAAGGTATACAACGAATCAATACCATTCTTATCGACTTTGCTCGCGATGTTTGGACTTATATTTCAATGGAATATTTTGGTCAGAAAACGATCAAGGGCGAAATTGGATCTTCTGCCATGCCGCATAAAGTCAACCCCATCGACTTTGAAAATGCAGAGGGTAACCTTGGAATGGCCAATGCTATTTTTGCTCACTTAGCTGCCAAACTTCCAATCTCTCGACTACAACGTGATTTGACTGATAGTACGGTGTTAAGAAATATTGGTGTACCAATGGGCCACACGGTGATTGCCATCCAATCTATTCTAAAAGGAATGAGTAAGCTTACGCTAAACGCTCATAAACTAGATGCTGACTTGGAGAAAAACTGGATGGTTGTTGCAGAAGCAATTCAAAATATTTTACGTCGCGAAGCTTATGCGAATCCATATGAGGCCTTATTAAACCTTACTCGTGGTAAAGCAAATATTGGGCGAACAGAAATTCATGCCTTTATTGAAGAATTGGAAATTGCACCTGCTTTGAAGGAAGAATTGAAGGGGATTACCCCGCAAAACTATGTTGGAATTTACTAGGGGGAATGCTAGTTAATACTCTGTAACATAAATTTATTTAATTTTTGAATGTTCTTTTTCAGCGATGACTTCATCCAAATTTTTTCAAATAGCTTAGGCTATTCTAAATATTGGAATCGTCCTCACTAAAAAACAATGCATTCAAATTCTTAACTAACTTATGTTACAGAGTAGTTAAGGGATGCGGCCTAAATTAATATCCAATGGCACGACTAAAGGAAAAACATTTTTTAATTTTAAAAAAAGAAGCATTTAAAATAATCGAGAAAGTAAAAACCGGGTCGCCTCTATGGCCCTCATTCACCAAAAACTTTATCAGGGAGAAAACCTCGCAGCCATTGATATGCGCGATTATTTCCAAGCCATCGGCCAAAACATCATCAATAGCTTCGGCTCAAAAGCAGAGCATGTTAGCTTCGAAGTAAATATGAACTCCCTCGAACTTGACGTGGATACGGCTGTCCTCGTCGGACTCATCACCAACGGATGATCTGACTGCTTAGGTAAAATCGATTCCTATTTAGGCTTATGACTTGAATACGGCAACCACTCAGAAGAACATACCTACCAAGTATCTATATATCATGTCCCTAAGCTAGTAGCTACTAAACTAGGGCGAAAAATATCTTAGGGGATAGTTCATACCAATACAGAAAATACAACAAGCATAAGTAGTTTATCCTTCAATGCAACTATAGAGCCGCTTTCTTGTCCTTGAAAGAAAACCCTCAACGCATGAAAGTCAAACTCCTATTTACACTCCTACTCTTTTCCTTACTTAGCTACGCTCAAGACGACTATTGCTCCTGCATGGAGACTGACAATAGTTTTGAGAATCAAAACAGTTACCAAGATCTCTTCACAGCTCTTACACAATACAAGGAGGAGCTTACTTTTTGGCAATCCCAAACGACGACCATCACCCGAATGAAAATTATTACTCTCCCCAAAGAGACGATGAGCCTTGTTTTAGTCGTAGAAGAATTTCAGAAAGAATTAGAATTAGAAAAAATTGAACAATCCAAGGAAATAGATTTGGAAGAAGTTGAAAATGAAATACCTGAACCTCCTTTTGAACAGGTAGCTATTAAAACAGAACGAACAGAAAGAGAAAAAAATATTTCTGGAAAAGGAAGCTTGGCAAGTGCTAAAGTGAAAGGTAAACGAAAGCGATTGAAAGGAAAGATAAAGCGAAAAAAGAGAGTACGGAAGTATAATGGTGGGTGTCCTAACTTTTAAAGCGTTGGAAGTTGGAAGTTCACACAAATGTGGAACTCGTTTAACATCAGATAAGCTACGCAATATTCCAATTCTACTCCTAATTCGAAAGCAACAATCCACTAATCATATCCGATAGGCGAAGTCGTGTTTTATCTCTAGTTGAGTTAAAATGTATATTGCCATTTTTGTCTAAAAGAAAGACGGCAGGCAATCGTTTAACGTGATAAAGACGTGCAATTTTGGATTGATATACATTACCAGAATCAGCAATTAAATGAATGCCTTTGAGGCGATTATTTTTGACATGACGTTCCCAAGCCTTTACATCTTTGTCTAGTGAAATATAGACAAATACAACATCCTTATCTTTGAATGTTGCTTTCCAATTTCGGCTGTTACGCATTTGCATGATGCATGGCGAACACCAACTTGCCCAAAAATCAACATAAACTGTTTTACCTTTAAAGTCATCTAAGGAAACCATCTGGCCATTAATGTCTTTCAAGGAAAAATTAGGAGCAGGCGATCCATTCGTTAAGCCCTTTGCCTCGTTGTATGCAACACGCAAAATATCGTTGTATGTTTCATTATCACAAGATGCAATGAAGTCCTTAATTTCAGGTCCTTTTGCTTTTGCTTTTCCTCTTTTACAAGCAATAGAATACAACTTACATTTGTAGTAGTTTAAGACATCTCCCTGCAAATCTCTTTCCGCCAATTCCATATCCGACATCCCTTCATTTTGAGGCAACTCAGCTTGATAATCAAAGTAGCCGTCCAAAAAGTAAGTATAATGTTGGTTTGGCAGAGCATTCTCTTGTGATATATTTATTCGACCTAAAAAATCGTAATAGCCATCTGCCATTTCCATTGGTGCATCCTGATTGTGATAAAGCGGATGTTCCCAGGGATAGTTGAGCAAATTATAAGCATACCAATAATCAATATCTGCAATTGCATAATTGGTAAAAGAAAAACTCATTTCATAACTATCAATATACTTTTGCAAAAATGCGAGTCGAGCTTCTCGTTGTTCGGACATGTATTTACTAAAACCTAATGGTTTGACATTTTTCATCTTCTTTCGCAAGACATTGTCTTCGCCTTTAAAGAATTTCCGCTGCGCTAGCAAATAATTATTTTGCACATTTCCCTTTCCAGAAAAATGTAAGGTCTTCTGAAAAGCTTGTCCATGAAACGTAAAATGCAATTGATTATCTGGTTCTAAAAAAACAGGTGATCGCTCATCTCCATACAAAAGATATCCTATGGTTGGTTCTTTCAAATTAATATTGACTTCGAAGCTCCAGTCTCCATTAATTTTAAATTGATATTCTTCTTCGATAAAGGTAACCGGATCAGTGTACAAAACCAGTTTCAGAGGTCGGCCAGTATATGCATCCACCTTTCCTTTTATCGTGACAGGTGTGCTAGGACGCTCTTCGGTTACAAGTGGAATATCAATAAATTCTGTTTGAACTTCTAACTGGGGCATCACTAGCACTGCGCTCGTATCTTCAGCAATAACCAATTGCTCTTTCACTGTTTCTGCTGGTTTATTCAATTCAGTATTTGCGTAAGCAATAGACTCTAAAACCGCTGTGCTTGTAGTATCATTTGTTTCAGTATTTACCCGAACTTTAGTTTCGTCATTCGATTTTGAATCCGCTACATTCACATCATCTTTCTTCTCATTAATGCTTACGGAAGTAATGACTGCTTCTGTCAAAACCTTATCGCTTTCCATTTTAATATCCTTGACAATTCGATAATTAGTAGAACCGTAGATAATATCTGGGTTGGTTTCTTTTTGGATTTTCTCCAAGGTGCTTTTAGCAATTTGATCGTATGATTTAACTGGGTTGATTAATAAAAATTCATCGACCTGCTTTTCCAATTCTTCTAAAGGAATAATTCTGGATCGCCAGTATAAATCATTTGCCATCACGTAGTACAGTGCATTTCCTTTCAGATATTTTTGTGCCGTTTCAAATGGAATTACAGCTACCGTTGATGTACTATCTGATCCAAGTGACGTTTCTGAGCTTTCCATTAAATCTGAAAAATCATCTTCGAAAACTAGACCTACACCAATCACCCAACCGATGAAGCCATCACCTGTTTTTATTTTATACCAATAATCTTCGTGTAAGGCTTCTTTAATCAGAACCTTTGATTTGAATGTTGACTTTTCGTGGAGATAACGCATCCGTGCTCCTTTTTTGACTTCCGTCACGATAGGTGGTTGCTCAGGTTTGGATAATACAAAAATGCTAGGCACATCCACTCGAATACTGACTGGTTCATTCTCCAGTTTACCAGGTACTTCAGATCGAAAATGTAGATACCTATCTAAAAAATAGGCATAATAAGGATTAGACAAGGCACGATCATTATTAACCAAGACCTCATCCAAAAAACTGTAATACTCTTTTGGGATTACCGTTTCATCAATCCCTTGGCTAGAAAAGTGTTCGACTCGATAACGCAGCAAGTAGTAAGCCCACCAATAGTCAATATCGGCACAAGCATAATGTCTGAAATCATCTGAAAAATTATTTTTCTCCGGATAATCTTTATAAAATCCAAAACGCTGCCTGTGCATTTGATCCATAAACCGTCGGAAATCCAAGGGTGAACGGTCCGCAATTTCAAAAAGTAAAAATTGCTCGTCCCACTCGTTGTACATTTTATAAGTTTGGAGGAGGTAGTTATTTTGTAATGAGCCTTTCCCAGAATAACGAATACTACTTCTAAAATTGATGGCATCAAATTGAATAAACATATCGTCTCCTGGCTCCAAAAACAACTTTAGCTCAATACCCATATAATTAAACATCACCTGCGTAGGTTCGTTTAATTGAAAGCTCATGCCAAAACTATTATCTTGTTGAATAGGAACAGAAAAGGATTCCTCGTTGAATGAAACAATGTCTCTAAAAAAAGTCATTGTCACTTCTTTCTGAGCTGAGTTTATGACTCGCCCTCCTATTTTAGTTAATGTACCTTTTTCTATAGAGGTGACATCCTGTGCAGGAAGCACAAGCGATGTAAACAAAACCCATATGAGTAAAAAGTTTCTAAACATTACTAATTAGTTAATAGGCGATCTGAATAAGACAGCTGGTAGAACGACGAGTATGACAAATATCATGCTGCGATATTTATCAATTCTGTTCTCACTCGGCAGATCAGGGGAACCCAATCTTAGTATGTTGAAAATTAGCTAAAAAATTATCGGTATTCGAATGCTCCGTAAGGCGTTTTCAGTTCTACTGACTCTCCATCTGCGGCTTCTACGTATCCAATGATTTGCGCATCAATACCAAAAGATTTAGAAATTTCAATAATTGCTGCTGCATCAGATTCCTTTAGATAAAACTCCAAACGATGTCCCATATTGTATACTTGGTACATCTCTTTCCAGTCGGCACCGGATTGCTCTTGAATCATCTTAAATAAGAAGGGGGTCTCGAAAAGATTGTTTTTAATAACCTTTCTGTCTTTGATAAACTTCACCACTTTTGCCTGTCCTCCGCCAGTGCAGTGAATTAAGCCATTTATCTTTTTGCGATGAGTTTCAAATATCTTTTTTAAGACGGGTAGATATGTTCTTGTTGGTGACAAAATTAGTTTGCCCACATTTGTTTTATGTCCTTTTACTGTGACTTCGTCGGATAGTTTTTTCATACCGACGTAAAGTACCTCTTCCGGCATATTTGGATCATAGCTTTCCGGGTATTCGGAGGCGTAATCAAAGTTGAGAACGTCGTGGCGAGCAGAAGTCAATCCGTTTGAGCCAGTTCCAGCGTTGTAAGTATCTTCATAAATTGATTGTCCGTCAGAAGCTAGTCCTACGATTACATCACCTGCTTGAATATCATTGATAATCAAATCTTCCCGTTTCATTCTTGCAAAAGCAGTATAACCTACATCGATGGTACGTACTATATCTCCAACATCAGCAGTTTCACCTCCAGCCATGTGGATATCGACGCCATGTTCTTTCATAGATTCTACGAATTCGTTGGCTCCATTAATAATTCGACCAATGACATCACCAGTAATCATCCGCTTATTACGGCCAATCGTTGAAGACAATACGATATCATCTATACAACCGACACAAGCCATATCATCAAGATTCATTACAATAGAATCTTGCGCAATCCCTTTCCAAACGGAAAGGTCGCCGGTCTCCTTCCAGTACATATATGCAATAGAAGTCTTCGTACCTGCAGTATCTGCATGCATTATATTGCAGTATTCCGGATCACCGGCTACTACATCAGGAAGAATTTTACAAAATGCGCTAGGGAATAGACCTTTATCAAGTCCTTTGATGGCTGCGTGTACCTCATGCTTAGTAGCCGAGACGCCTCTGAGATCGTATTTATAACTGTCAGACATGTATTAGTTATTTGACGGGATTATTTAATTTTTTCCGGTTTAACATTTTTAAAAATTAACAGGCTTATTCCCTTAGGGTCAAATCGCTTAGTAAATTTTATAAACATCGGAAAAATTCAAATAATTTGGTTCCGTCTCTTGGTATTATTGCTTGCTGCAAAAGAAATAATCGACTGCAAAGATACAATCTTTAATTGTGGATTAAGCTAAAGGGCTGGGTAATTTTTTAGATGTTTTTTTGGCTTGTTTCTACTGTGTAGCGATAAAGTAGTGAGAAAAGCAAGGAGGCTTTCTAGAGTAAAATTGTAGATGAGCTAGAGGGGGAAGGCGAGTTGCGAATTAGTCTTATAAAAAGAGAATCTAGAGAGATGCTCACCAGATTCCCTTTTATTTTGTTGATTATTTCTTTCTACCAGCATTAGGAATGCGAAGTACCTGACCAGCAAAAATGAGGTTAGGGTCTTTAAGCATTGGCTTGTTGGCATCAAAAATCTTCTTGTATTTCATTGGATCGCCGTAAAAACGCTTAGCGATTTTTGAAAGAGAATCACCACGCTTTACAGTGTAAAACTCAGCTTCTGGCGCTTCTTTCTTTACAGATAGACGATCATCAACTGCTGCTACACCAGAAACATTACCCAAAGCAAGGATAATTTTCTCGCGATCAGCCTGTGAGTTGACCTGTCCATGAATCGTAGCAGTAGTACCATCAAAGGTGAGACTCATATTGGTAACTTTCTTTTTACCCATACCTTCTACGATACCCTTTAATAAAATTTCTTTCTGCTTGTTGAGAATCTCTTCTTCCATTCTCTTTATCTCAGGATTGTCAGCTACGGTCTTAGCGTTTTTCTTTGTTAAAATCTTAGCACCCGAATTCTTTAAAAAGGAAAATAAACCCATAATTTTTAGTTGATGTAAAGTTGCAAAAAACGATAAGACACTGTTTATCAATGATTTAATGAACAACTATCAAGTTCATTGAGCACAACTCTGTGGTTAATTAGAATTTTTAAAATTAAATGTGGCGGAATTTATGATAGTTTTTACGAAATAGCAAACCTTTTAAGCGGCAATTTCAATTTCAATGATAATTGTATTTACTCTTCTGAGCTAAAATGAAGAAAAAACTGGCCATTATAAAATGGAAATGCCTTTTATCTCTCTTAGGTAGATCTACTATTATTCACAATAATAATTCTATAAAGCTATATTCCTTCTTAATTTCCCATCTTAAACACAGTGAAATTGCAAAAGCAACAGAAATTGTCACTCTATTTCTTGTTTTTTAACTTAAAAAAGAACAATTTGGGACGAATTTTGTCTTACATTATATCTAGAATTCTCACCTGCTCTCACAAATATCAAACTAAGCGGACATTTCCACGGCGTCTATGTTAACATAGTATGGAGAAATACGTAGACTCAACTGGCACTTTATAAGCCAAAAAGTATATATTTGCGGAGTTTTTTTCAAACCTTTTACAAAAGTCTAAATTTAATACCATGCAAGGTAAAGGAATCGTAAAGTTTTTTCTAGTAGTAGTTACCTTATTCTGCCTGTTGCAGTACTTCTACATGTATCCTACGTTAGGCGTAGAGAAAGATGCTAGAGCACATGCACAATCTATCTCTGGCTCATTTCCAGCTGAAATTCAAGCTGAAAAATATGCAGACGCAGAATCGGCCTATTTGGATTCCATGTCCAGTGAGGTTATTTTCAATGTTCCAATGATCAAACAATTCACTTATGAAGATCTAAAGAACGCTCAGCTAGCATATGGCCTTGACCTCAAGGGAGGAATGAATGTTGTCCTTCAGGTTGACCTGAATGATTTCATCAAATCATTAGCTGAAAATGATGCACCACTGATTAAGGAAGCATTGCTTCAAGCTGATGCAGATGTAGCTGTAACAAAGTCAGATTACGTAACTCGTTTTTACAAAGCGTACAAAGCATTAGGTGGTACTAACCTAGCTGCAGCTTTTGACTCTGACGAAGTACTCAGAGAGAACATCAAATTTGATACACCTGACGGCGAAGTTGTTCGTATCCTTCAGGAAAAGTCAAAAGAGACTGTTGGTCTTACTTATAAGCGTCTAAAAGAACGTATTGATGAGCTAGGAGTGATCCAGCCAAATGTTTCGCTTGACGAAGCAAGAGACTTGATCATTGTTGAACTTCCTGGTATTCGTAACCCAGAGCGTGCACGTAACTTCCTTCAAACTACTGCTGAATTGCAGTTTTGGAATATTTACCGAATCACTGATAACGTATCTAAATCTACGGGTGCTGGAATCATTCAACTTTTAGCACAAGCTGATGACAAACTTAGAAGACTTGCTTCTGGCGATACTTCTACGATTGAAGCTGCTAAAGAAGTTATTCGAATGGATACCACTTATGTATATGATTCTGAAGGAAACATTAGAGTTGATACATTTGGACCAATCACTGAAGTTTACGCTGATGAGACGACTCCTACTAACCGTGGTCCTTTATTAAGTGCTCTTACCTTAAATGGTGCAGGTGCTGATGGTGGAGCTTTGATGCCTTTTACTATTATTGGTACTGCTCCTCGTAATCAAATCAAAACAATTAATGACTATTTGGCTCGGCCAGAAGTGGTAAGCCTTATGCCAAAAGATATCTCTTTCAAGTGGTCACACTACCCGGCTAACGGCTACAATGACTACACCGCGGATAGCAAAGTATACGAACTATACGCGATCAAGATGGAAAGAGGATCAGACAAGCCACCTTTGGCTGGTGATATGGTAACGGATGCAGCTGCAAACCCTGACCCATCAAATGGTTCTATTGCTGTTTCATTGGGAATGACTGGACCTGGTGCTAAGATCTGGGGAGAGATGACAACTAAAGCTGCTCAGGACAACAATCGTGAAATCGCTATTGTACTGGACGACAAAGTAGTTTCTGCTCCACGTGTAATCAATCCTATTCTAACTGGTAACTCTTCTATCACAGGAGATTATAGCATGCAAGAAGGAGAAGATTTAGCTAAAATTCTACAGATTGGTAAGCTTCCAGCTAAAACAAAAATTATTCAGGAATCATTGGTTGGCCCTTCTTTGGGTGCTGACAATATCAGACGTTCTATCAATTCTTTATTGATTGGTTTTGGTTTGGTATTCCTATTTATGGTTTTCTATTATGGTGCAGGTGGTTTTGTTGCTATCCTAGCATTGTTCCTCAATATCTTCTTCATCTTTGGATTATTGGCCAACTTCGGTACTGTACTTACACTACCTGGTATTGCTGGTATCGTATTGACGATTGGTATGGCAGTAGATGCCAACGTAATCATCTTTGAAAGAATCAGGGAAGAGCTTAGAGCTGGAAAATCATTATTGGTATCTATCAAAGATGGTTTCCAACACTCCTACTCTGCCATCATTGATGCCAACGTAACTACTATTTTAGTAGCGATCATCTTGGCTTACTTCGGTATGGGACCAATTAAAGGTTTCGCCATTGTATTGATCATCGGTGTTTGTTGTTCATTGTTTACTGCAGTTTTAGTTGGTCGTATGCTCATTGACTGGTGGACAATCACAAAAGGTAACGATTTGTCTTTCTGGACTGGTCCTTCTAAGAATGCTTTTGCAAACTTAAATATCGACTGGTTAGGAAAGCGTAAGATGGCTTATGTCCTTTCTTCTATTATCATTATTATTGGTTTAGGTTCTTTCGCAATGAGAGGATTTGAATTAGGAGTTGATTTTAAAGGAGGTTATTCTTACAACGTACAGTTTGACAAAAACGAAAATGTTGACCTTGATGGTTTACGTAGCTCATTAGGTGAAGCATTCGGTATGAGTACTTTGGTAAAAGAAGTAAGCACGAGTAATACATTTAACGTAGTTACTTCTTACAACATCACTGACGGTACTGAAGGTGCTGCTGAAAAAGTAATGGCTAAATTGCACGAAGGTGTAAATGCTGCTACTGGTGGTAGTATTTCACTAGACCAATTCAAGCAACCTGATGGACTCGGAACTCACGTTGTATCATCTAGTAAGGTAGGACCTACCATTGCAGAGGATATTAAAGAAAGTTCTCTTTATGCAACGATCTTCGCCCTATTGGTGATCTTCTTGTACATCTTTATTCGATTCAATAAATGGCAATATAGTGCGGGTGCAGTTGCTGCACTTTTCCACGATACATTAATCGTACTTTCTCTGTTCTCTATATTCCACGGAGTACTACCATTCTCAATGGAAATAAATCAGGCCTTCATTGCAGCGATTCTGACAGTGATTGGTTATTCGATTAACGATACGGTGGTAGTATTTGACCGTATTCGTGAATTTATGAATAACTACACTAAGAAAAGTAAGCACGAAGTGATCAATATGTCAATCAATAGTACCGTGAGTAGAACTGTCATTACTTCGATGACTACCCTATTTGTTGTTGCTATCTTATTGTTCTTTGGTGGTTCAAGTATCAAAGGTTTTGCTTTTGCACTATTCATTGGTGTAATTGTAGGTACCTACTCTTCTATCTTTATTGCGACACCTATTATGTCAGATTTGACTGGTGACTTTGCTCCAAAGACTAGTAAGAAGAAAAGCAGTTTCGCTAAATCTAAAGTTAACTAAACAGCTTTATTGCTAATAATAGTGATCCCGAATTTGCAGTGATGCAGATTCGGGATTTCTTGTTTTATGAGGGAGCTGAGAGATGTACCCTTTTATGAAGGAGAAACACTATAGAAGTGGTGCTTTTCGACTGACACGCGCAGATTGGGAGGATTAGCAGCAGTTGCTTAAGTCTAGACCCACCTGGAGCTCAGACGAATTCCCTCTTTTCTCGCGATCGGGTTTAATAAGCCATTCTTTACCCTAACTTAAAATCCGCCTAAAGCCTGCTCAATCCCTTCTATCTCTATTTCCTCCTACAAAGAAGTGCCTTTCAAATGTTAAAATTTCATCATGCTTATTAAAATTAACTCCAAAGCCAGTTTTGGCACGCACTTTGCTTATTGTATAAATGTAAGTTTTGGTTAAAAAATTGTAAGATTCGTTTCCTGAGCCCGATTCCTAATCGGGCTTATTTTTTTGCCTAAACCGATCTATTAGCAATATCAGTGCCCTTTCAATACCAATCTAGCTTAGCTCTTTACCACAATTCAAACTCCGTTTCCTATTCCTAGCTAATCAATGTTAAATCCGCTGGAAGTTCATTTAGAGCACTGACTTTAGAGAAATGCGTTTGTTAGTTCTTCCAGATCATCCAACATTGGCTGCTTCCCGCTATTTTGTTCTGCAACAAAGGGTGTTTACTCAGCGTTTAAATTTTATGCATAGACAGTTAAAGTAAAAGATTGCCCAATACCTATAGATGTTGTTTAAAAACAAATCATATATTCGCCTTGAATTAAGTTTACGCATAGATTAAGCTACTTATTGAATACTAAAGACCCTTGCCTCATGTTTAAAAGTAATACCCTATCATTTTACTTTCTGATTGTACTCCTCATTAGTGCCTGCACGTTTACACAAAAGATACGTGATGGTGATACCGCTTTTGAGCGAAAGCAGTATGCTGTTGCGGCTAACATGCTGACTAAGGAATACAACAAATCTAAGAGTCGGGTTGAAAAAGGCAAGAAAGCTTTTTTCATAGGCGAGTCATATCGTAGAATGAACAAAAATGAAGCATCAATAAAATGGTACAAAATTGCTTATGACAATCAATTTGGAATTGATGCACTGAAAGAATATGCTTTTGCACTCAAAAAGAATGAGCAATACAAAGAAGCTGCCGCTGCTTTCAAAAACCTTGGCCTTGAAATTGGTAGCCCTTACGAATATCGCAGAGAAATAACTGCCTGCAACCAAGCCATCGATTGGAAAAAAGGTAGCGCTGATAATGTATACAAAGTAGAAATCTCCTCTTTCAATACTGGCAGCGCAGAATATGCTCCAACAACTTATGGCGATGAATTCTTAGTCATTACATCTGACCGAAACCAAAGCACAGGAGATGAAACTTACAACTGGACTGGCAGCAATTTCTCTGACCTCTTTTTGGTTAACCTAAAATCTAATTCCGCAGAACCTTTTGATGCGACTATCAATACCCCAAACAATGAGGGTACTGTTTCTTTCAATAATGACTTTTCAGAAATGTACTTCTCTCGTTGCTTTAGTGAAATGGGACGGACGGATGTGTATTGCAAGCTCATGGTAAGCAAAAAGGACGGTGACAGCTGGGCTGCGCCAACTGTACTTAGCTTCGTAGAAGATAAAGTCAACTATGGTCACCCCTCACTTACTCCTGATGGTGGCACACTTTACTTTTCTTGTAATCATCCTGAAGGTTGGGGTGGCTATGATATCTACTCCGTTGACCGAACACCTGAGGGCTGGGATATCCCGCGACTTATGGGGCGCACCATCAACACGGATGGCAATGAAAAATTTCCTTTTATTGACAAAGACACCCTTTACTTTGCTTCTGATTACCACACGGGATTAGGTGGCCTTGATGTTTTCAAAAGTTTTAAAATTGATGGGGACAACTGGACTCCTGTTTACAACCTAAAGCCACCTATTAACTCTGGAGCAGATGATTTTGGTTTCATCATTGACCCGAGAGCTCCAGCGAAAGATGGTGTTTTGCAAGCTGGATATTTTTCTTCTAGTCGAGAAAACGGAAAAGGCAGTGACGATATTTATCGTTTTGAAAAAGGCTTGCCTCCTCCCCCTCCTCCAGTTGACACTACGAAGGAACCTGAGCCCATCGTTTACAAAATGCTGTTGAATGGTTTTATTTTAGAAAAAATATATCGCGATCCTAGCAATCCAAACTCTGAAGTAATTGGTCGTAAACCATTAGATCAAGCTACCAGCACTATTAGCTTTAATGCTAAGTCAGAAAATATAATCGTTGGCCCTGATGGAAAATTCAGTATCGAACTAGAAGAGAATATGGATTACAGTTTCCTAGGAGCTAAGGATGGCTATTTGAATAATACCGGTCGCTTCTCATCAAAAGGAATTGGGAAAGATCCAGCAAATCCAATTACGACTTATGAAGTTGAAATCGTTTTAGATAAAATTTTCAAAAACAAGGAAATCACCTTGGAGAATATTTATTATGATTATAATGAAGCCTTCATTCGTGCCGATGCAGAACCTACGCTTATCAATCTAGCAGGTATTCTAAAACAAAATCCTAAAATAAAAATCCAACTATCTTCGCACACCGATTGTCGAGGTAAAACAAAATACAACAAAGACCTTTCTCAACGTCGTGCACAGTCGGCAGTGGATTATTTGATTACTAAACTGGGTATCTCCAGCGATCGATTGACGGCTGTTGGATACGGAAAAGGAGCTCCAGCAGTAGCTTGTATTTGTAATAAATGTACAGAAGAGGAACATCAGATTAATCGTCGTACTACCTTTAAGATTGTGGAGTAAGTTTGTTTCTATCGCGGACTTGTAGCAAGGCCCACTTAATAGAATGGGATCTATCTAGCGAGCAGCTAGACAGACAGGGATTGAACAGATAAAGACGGATTTTTTCTTTTAAGTTGAAAGAGCTTGTTTACGATTTTATCGTAAACAAGCTCTTTTTGATTTATTGATTGACACGTTTTAATGATTGTATGCTCCGTCGAAAAAAGTCCGTCGAAACCAGTTCAATCCGTGCTCCATTCCCGTCTGCTAACCCTTCTTCACTATACGAACAGCTTCATTTAGCTGATCATGCTTAAAGCGAACAAAGTAAACACCATCTGGGAAATTAACAATTGAGAATCTTCCAGTATGATAATCATTCACCGGAGCCAATCGGGCACGTTGAACAACCTTCCCACTTACATCCATCACATCAAAATATACGAAGTCCGCATTATTTAAACCGTGTACATCAATCACTACATAACCGTCTGAACTTGGATTAGGATATACTTTGACAGAGGTACCGTAAGTAGTTTCAATAAGCCCCGACAAGGTTGATATTTCGATGTCAATCGTTCGTTCACAACCTAAAGCATCCTGAACTAGAATCGTATAATCCCCAGCTCCAAGGTTTTCAAAAAGTGGAGACGATTGGAAGCTTGTTCCATCAATACTATATTGATAAGGAGCATTCCCTGATCCAACGTTTACTTCAATAGAACCATCGGCAGCTCCTGTTGACGATTCTTGCATAGCAGATACACTAAAGGTGATATTACAAACGGGGACATCTACTTCCACAACTGATGAACAATCATTTGCATCTGTAACGATAACCGTATAATTTCCTGCAGGCAAACCTGAGATGACTGGTGTTGATTGTGAAGGATTCCCATTAAGGCTGTATTCAAACGGAGCCGTTCCGTTGTTGGTACTCACAATGATAGCACCATCACCAGCTCCTGGAGAAGTCTCAGGCGAAGGCGTCAAGTCTGCGGATAACATACATTGGAAATTAACACAGAAATCGTTGGTTTCTTCAAATCCGAAATTCTGATTAATCAGACTTGCTAGTTCTGTTCCATCATCATCTGTAATGGTGTAACCACCAAAGAATACACCATTACCCATTAGATCATAGAAGATAAAAGTGTAGCAACCTAGGGGCAAACACCATTCTTCCGTAAAAAGCACTTGAGCTTGATTATAAGGTCCTCCACTATAAATTATGTCGCCATTATCATTGAGCAATTCCCAACTATTTTCATTCGTAAAAAAGTCTGTTTCTACTTCCAGCGAAATGGTTCGACCATCAGTCGTTGCCATAAAAGGTCGACTAAGTGTATCGTTTGAAACATCCTCATCCATCACACCATTAGGATTGCTGGAATAAGCAAGCAAGCTGTTGTTACCATCAAGTAAAGGAGCCAAATTAATGGTGATTAAATCCGATTCACTTGGCGCTAAACTACCTGTCCAATCTACCTGATTAATTACTCCTCCATTAAACTGCCAATAAACAGTAGCTTCTGTCATTTGTTCTTGTCCAACATTCAGTAAAGTAATATCGGTCATATAGCTAGAGTCGCAAATAATTCCTTGTCCTATTCCCGAAAATTCTGTAATAGCAGCATCCCATCGTGTCAGTTTCTCTACCACCAATCGAAGCGTGTCGTTCAATATATTTTCGTCAGTCGACATTCCTGTAAAGAGTTTAAAATCGTATTGTCTAATCTCATCCATATCAACTGGCATAGTGAAGATAACAGTTACCGAACTATCCGGCTGAATGGTGTCTGTGATCATCTGAGTTTCAGAAAGCAGGCCATCAAAAATATAACCTACTTCAAAATCAGCCTGTGGAGCATAACCAAAATTTTTGAACACCGCTTCTACGGTCTCAGTGTCGGTAAGGTAAGCTGAAGTCATTGGACTTATAAGCGCGAATGGCCCCACATCATTGGTATCTCTTCTGATTTGGAAGGTCGCTATTTTGGTTCCCCAAATATTATCGGCTTTGGTGTATTCACCAGAAAACCAGAATGTTCGCCCGTCGACTGGATCAACCGTCATTGAAGCATAATCACCCCAGCGATTACCATCGTGATAACTTTCACCTGTAGCAATTTCGTAAGGCTCTACCGTCATTTCTCCAAGTTCATCACTAGAACGACGTCCAGTAAAACTTAGTGAAAGGAATTTATCTGGACCCATTTCAGAATAACCGAGCGCAATACTTCCCGAGGCATCCATTCCAATCGTTGGCATAAAAATATGATTGGTTTCATTTGAAACAGTACCTTCTTGATAGAGTGACCAGTCTGTACCAGGTGTTTTGCGGAGTTCACACCATCTTACACCTGAACGCTCATCTACTTGATCTACGTTTACTGAAAAAGTCATAACGATCGCTTCATAACTGGTAAAATTTCTATAAGTAACTCGATTCATCACCACTTGCTGGAGTGCAGATATAAAAGAACCATCTGACTCCTGTAAGCAATTAAAAATGTCACCATCGCACAGGTTAGAATCAAAAGGTGCGGTTGGCATTTCTGTTGGTCCTACAATAGCGGTATTATTTTCATCATCCCAATCAACTGAAACTTCCCACAATTCTACCAAATCTTGTCCGCCATCCCAAGCATCGTCATAGATGCGTACTGCAGGAAATCCACTACCAGCTGGTGGTGGCGTAGTTCCTTCCCAATTAGCAGGTGTTGCTGTTTGAAAAACAAAAAAGCCGGAGGAACTTTCTTGAAATTTCGGAATACCAATTATTTGAACATCTGCATCCGGATCACCATTTAACATTTTATCTCTCTCCATAATGTAAATTGGAATATGATTGTCCATATCACTTCCATTCGAAATGTACTCATTGGTTGTTACGTAATAACCGTCAGACCAAATACCATATTTGGGATAATCAGGTAAGCCAAAAGGAGATTGAAATTCATAAACATACCAGCTTCCTAGTGGGTCATCCGTTTCAGAAATTGCGATAAGCATTGAAGTAAAATCAAAGCTCAGTTCTGTGATCATCCAACGACTTGCCTCTTGATCCCAGGTCACTATAGGATCACCTAATCCATTCGCATTAAAAGGCGTCCAAAAGTCTTGACAGGATTCAGGTCCAAAAACAGTGTTGCCATCCTTATCGAAGATTTCGTAATAAGCACCTTCACTGGAGTTTGCAGTTTGGATATAATGATCGGGGCTTACATCTCCATTATCATCTGGCACACTTACAAACAATAACTCTTCCTCTTCCATTCCGTCAAAAATTAAATCGGGAATTACTTCTACTCCAGTCACGACTGTAAAAGAAGGAGGAGCAACCAAAGGGTCACCATTCTGTGGCAAAGGGTTTGGGTTGTTGTTGGCCATTGGCACATTGTACTCAAAATTTGGAATTCGTGCCCGACGTTCACGCTTTGCTCGTTTTCTTTTGTTGTTTGGTGTTAATACATTTGGGTTATTGACTTCACCAATCGGACTGGTTAGTCCATGGAAAACTAATTTACTTTTTAGCGCTTTAAGATCGGGACTTGAAGTTGGAGAATCGAGTTGTTGTGCTTCCACTATATTCTGCAAAAGCAGTATCAGAACAACGATAAACATTTGTCGAAAGATTTTCATAAGCTTTGAATTTTCATTGATTTGTAAAAAATTAAACTCTTTGACTTGTGGTGTAGAACAATTTATTCTCAGCCAAAGAACCATTAATTGTAAATTCGGCAAGGTCCGTTAAGGAATAAATATAGCATATAAGCATCAAAAAGCTTTACTGAAGAGATTTGTATTTTGTTTTATGCTAGTATGTGACAAAGGAGGGGATGAGAACCTGCCTGACTGGTAGAAATTGGAATGGAATTTTACTTCTATGTTGATCTTCGTCTAAGGAGAGCTTGCATCTTCCAGCTTTCAATGCTCTGTTTAAGTAAGTGTTTGGTATTTCCCTTTTAACATTTTTATAAATTCACAGGCTAATCCCCTATCGGTCAAGCGCTAAGTAAATTTAATCCTGCACATTACTTACTTGCTCAACACGATTTTCCTGCTAGTGGTTTGTTTGCCATCAACAATAATTTGAAGGAAGTAAACGCCAGAAGGGTAAGCTGTCAGATCAAAATTAAAGTCAAAATTATCAGATGGGTTTATACGCTTTTCAATAATTAAGCTTTGACCTAAAAGGGAATGAATAGCGACTTCTACTTTTGCAAAATCGTGTAAGTCTATTTTCACTACTAGATTTCCAGGGCTTGGATTCGGGAAGTATTCTATGGATCCGAAATTTGAAAAATCAGAAATAGCAGAAGTCATCACAGAAATCGTATCAACAAAAATAGTTGTTACCTTTGTACAATCAATAGCGTCAGTAATAGTTAGCTCGTATAGTCCTGTAGCCAGATCTGTAGCGACCGAATCGGTTTGAAAATTGGCGGCAGCATCCCAATCAAATTCAAAAGGCCAAACGCCTCCATTCACAAGGACGGTGGCTGTTCCATTGGAAAGACTATTGGTATCAGGAGTAGAAACGATATTGGTAGCCAAAGTATTGACCGGTTCCAATATTTCATAAGTTTCTGAATAAGTAGAACAGCCCTGCGCATCAATAATAAAACAAAGATATTCGCCGGAAGGCAAGTCATCAATATCTTCTACAAGGGAACCTTCATTCCAAAAGAAACTATAAGGAGCGGTCCCACCAATTGTTGTCATATCTATTGAACCATCTTCCCCATAACAAGTTGTCACATCCATTAACTGAACAGAAAATGAATCAACTTCTAAAGGTGCATCAGGTTGCGTTAGAATATAGCCCGGAGTTATGGTGCTACATCCATTGGCGTCTGTAACCGTACATTGGTAAAAGCCTGCAAAAAGATCGTCTATCGATGCTTCTGATTCGCCATTGCTCCAACTATAAATGTAGCCACCTACTCCACCGTTTGCATTAATGGTGATACTACCATCGGTCAAGCCAAAACAAGAAATATTTTCTGAATCAATCAATTGTGTTTGTACAGAAGTACCTGCGTCACTTAGCACGATAGGCGGATTGGTGATTACGCTACAAGCATTTGCATCGGTGATGGTAAGTATATAAGACCCACCAGAAAGTTGATCAATGTAAGAAGTATCCGCACCAGTATTCCATTCAAAAGTGTAAGGTTCGTTACCTCCATTAGCAATGACATCGATTAAACCCTGAGCATCTCCACTACAATTGTTGTTTACAATTTGAGTAACTTGATAGGTGAGTAATTCGGGGTTGTCAATTGCTATCCAAGGAGTTATACCAACGCAACCATAGTTATCAGTCACTGTAACATTATAAGTACTCCCCGGTAAGTTTGTGTTCAAGCTATCTTGATAACCGTTACTCCAAGTATACTGAAACGGATAGTTACCTCCGACTACTTCAATATCAATACTACCATCCTGCATACCAAAACAACTGATCTGATTGACTACCGTATTTACAACCTGAATAGTATCTGCCAATTGCTGGACTTCTATTGAAGACAACAAGGCGAGGCAATTATTATGGTCAGTGATAGAAACGTTATAAAAGCCAGCAGGTACGTTGTAAATGTCTTGCAAAGTATCACCTGTTTCCCACAAATAATGATAGGGACCTGTTCCTCCTGAAACTTCCAAATCAATCACACCAATTGAATCAATACAACCTACATCATTAATTGTGGCAACCGTAATATCTAGCTCAGAAGGCTCTGTTAAATTGACATTTGAGCTAGAAATAACACAACCATTATTATCAATCACAGCAAGATTATAACTTCCTGCAGAAACATTATTTAGATCTTCGGTGTCCATTCCATTATTCCAACTGTAGATAAATGGCAAGCTTCCTCCACTAACATTTATATCTACATTTCCATTGAAAAAACCATTGCAAGAAGGACTTTCTGTTGATACAACTTCAAGTTCCAACACAGGAGGTTCCTCTATTGAAAATGAATCCGTGTAAAAGGTACAGCCAGTAGCAGCAGTAATGGTAGCAACATATTCTCCAGGAGAAAGAGCTGTAATATTTTGAGTAGTTTCACCATTACTCCAATCAAACTCATATGGTCCTGAGTTTGGTGGTATACTTATGTATATACTACCATCGTTTTGTCCAAAACAAGAGACATCGGCGTGCGCTTCTAAAGATGAGCTAAGTGGCGAAAGTGATTGAAGTTCTATAGTGTTTGAAATAACATTGCAGCCATTTACATCAGTGATCGTAATTGTATATTCTCCTCCTGCCAAATTATTTAGATCTTGAGTACTCATTCCATTATTCCATTCGTAAGTATAAGGTCCCGTACCACCCGTAATTTCTATATCAATAGACCCATCCTGTAATCCTAAACAAGATTCATTTTCAAACTGAACCACATCAATAAACATAAAAGTTGGTGCAATTAAATCGACCGCTCCAATAAGCATGGTACAGCCTTTTGCATCCATTATTGTTGCTTGATAAATGCCCGGTTCTAAATCAACAATAGTATTACTTATCGCTCCAGTATTCCATTCGTAGGTATAAGGGGCTGTTCCTCCGAAAGCAGTTACAGTAAGAGAACCATCAAAAATTTGGTTGCAGGTAGGAGCTACCAGATTGGTGATCAAAGCATCCAATTCACTAGGTTCAGTAACTTGGTATTCATTAGTCAAAGCGGTACAAGCATTGGCATCCGTAATGGTAGCCATATAACTTCCTGCCTCTAAAAAGTAAAGGTCTTCGCTATCATCTCCATTATTCCACTGATAAGTATATGGAGCAGTAGCACCTTGGATATTTATTTCAATGGAGCCTTGTGCATCTCCCTTACAATCTATAGCTTGAATACTATCTAGTGTAATCACAAAATCAGATGGCTCATCTATTTCAAAATTACTTAAGCTTGTCTCACAGCCATTTGCATCCGTAACAAGCAAGCTATAAAATCCTGCGGATAAATTATTTACATCCTCCGTATCAGGGCCATGACTCCATTCAAAATCATAAGGTGCCACACCTCCACTTACCTCTACGTTGATCCAAGCATCTGCAGCGCTATAACAATTGGCGTTTCCGAATCCAGTTACGTTTAGGAATAAATCCTCCGGCCCTGGAATAATAATGTTGGTCAAAATAGTATTACAAAATCCATCAATCACTGTTACAGAATAAGTTCCTGCCACTACGCCATTCAGATCTTCCGTTGTTGCTCCATTGCTCCAGATAAAACCAGGTGTATTCCCGTTTACGGTAATATCGATTGCCCCATTTGCCAGACCATTACAAGTTGCAGGAATGATGTTGATTACTGAATCAATAATCGCTCCCGGCCCATTAATTATAATTGCCGGAATGACAAGATCACAGGCCAGTGAAGAATCATCCGTAATCGTTATGCTATAGGCGCCTTGAGTTAAGCTCGTCAAGCTAAAAGGCCCGTTGATATTACTGGCACTTCCACTTACTGGACCAGACCATTCATAAGTATAAGGAGGATCTCCATCCAATGGATTCAGTGTAATACTCCCATCATTCCCACCACAAAAAGAAACGTCAGAAACATTGTCGATCCCGACTGCGGTAACACTGATTAGTGTATTAACTGAGATGCTTTCTTCGTCAGTACAACCCAATGCATCAGTCACCGTGATACTATAATTATCAGTACCCGGCGTATTATTTGGAGTGATTAACCGTTGTTGGTTTGACGAACCATTATCCCACTCATAGGTCATGGGAGACATACCTGTACCAGCTTCAGTTGCTGAAATAGTCAATAAGTCATCTCCGCAAAGGTCTATTGGATCAACTGCCGGATTTATCTCGGCGGTGGGCAAGGTATTTATGCTGAGTTCCACACTAGTTTCACCAAAACATCCAAGCGCAGTAGTAGATCGAATATAATAAGTCGTTGTATTAATTGGACTGACAATAGTGTTGGTCAACAAATTCGCAAATGATGTTGGCGTGGCAGAATGAAAACTGATGACACCAGCAGTATTGTTAACGTCTGTTATGCTGACCGTATTTAAATCAAAGGTTTCTGAGGCACAAATAGAAGGCTGATCAATGGTAAATATTTCTGGATTTGATTCAACATTAACTCGTATCTGTGTACTTGGACTTGCACACAAAGATGTGATGGAGTCGATGACATAATAGGTCATGGAATCTGTTAGCATTCCTGTTTCAAAATTAGGGCCATCCGCTAGTAAATTTCCATTCGAGTCAAACCAATAATAAGTTCCTATTGCGACTGTATTAATGCTTAGTATCAAATCAGTTTCTGCACAAACAGAAGTATCTGAAATAATGGGACTCGCTATTGTATTTTGAAAAAATCCATCACAGTTTTCATCTACTCCATTACAAGGAATTTCAATTCCTAAAGGAGATACGTTTGGATCTGTATCATCACAGTCATCTATGTTTGTCACATAACCAACTGGCGGAATGGCCGAACAGAAAAAAGTAGAATCATCTGGATTTCCATATCCATCCATATCAGCATCCGCGTAATAAACGATACTCGATCCAGCAAAAACTTCTGTTCCAAAAAATTCAATTTCGTCAAGACCAATATCCCCACGAATTCCTGCTCCGCCTTTTCCAACAAAACGAAATAGGGCTACCTGATTATGGTAAATGCTGAGGTCGATATATTGTCTCCACCACTGATTACCTTGCTCACCTTGCTGAGACCAAAGTACTTGCCAGTTGATTCCACCATCGGTACTAATTTCGAGTAGCAATTCATTAACATGACTACCATACATATGGTAGTAGAAAGACAAATGACAGGCCCCCGCGGCAGCGTTCACTTCCATACATTGAGATTGGAGAATGGCTTCATTACCATTTCTGCAAAGTGTACCTGAAGTCTCCAAATACAAATAATTACCTCCAGTAGTCACATCATCTTCAGGACCAGTGTTGGACGAACCAGTACCTGCATCGTCAATGGTCCAGTCAAAGTCATCGTTAGCTACATTGGTCCAAACCCCTAATATGGGGCAACTTGTTCCACAAGAAGTGCCACAAGTTGCTTGCGCATCAAAATCTTCTTTTAAGCTAAGAAGGTCAGTGCTACAGTTGGTGGTTATATTTAGCGGACAGGAGTTTTGGGAATAGCCTCCATTTGCGCAAAGTTCGCGAATGTAGATATCATAATCCGTCAATTGTGTCAAACCTCCGATTGGAAAAGGTTGGAGGCTTGGGCAGGGGACTTGGACTAGAGTTCCTCCTCCAGCATTATTATCTGTTCCAGGACTAAAGCCAGCTGGGCCGTATTCTACAATGGTGTTGGTACAGGTCGCGCTGGTTTCCCACGTTATTTTGACAAAATCATCGGAGATCGTATCCTGCATCAGATTTTGAGGCGGACTACAACTCATTTCGCCAAAGACCAATTCTATATATTCTACAAAACCTACATCACCACCAGCATCATCACAAGCCTGAAAAATCCATGTTCCGTTTGGGTTAGAACCATCTTCGAAGTCAGTAAAGTTACCTTCTGGTAAAAAAGAGCCTATAAATGGTGCTTTACCTTCCACAACTGATACACAGGCATTCATGGTGAGTGCCGTATAATTGCTGCAAGTTAGGTCTGAAGGGTCTCCATAGTTATCTGCACCACCACCATTATCCGTTGATAATTCCACTCCAATTCCTGAAGGAGAATACAACCATAGGTCAAGATCGTTGTCCCAAGTATGGTTAATGATGAATCGAACTTCTTGAAGAATGACATCTGAGCCCATTTGTGTACCTGTGACACCTGTAATGGGTACCTGAAAGTTACTCGAAGACGTGCAACTATTGTCGAATATAATAGAGTGCATGCCACAAGTGGCAGTGGCTAATGCAGTAAATTCAGCATATGGAGTAATTGGAAGCTCAGGACTAGCATTACAAAAGGTGTCGCTGCTAAAAAACAACAATAAAACACTAATAGCCAATGGGTTACAACGAATCGTGGGGAACGTCATGTAGTTTTTCGAATCTGTTTTTGGTGATGAAGTAATTGTTCGTAATGATTATGTGTTTTCACAATTTATTACTGAGCAAATGGCCTAAATCTTATTAAAAGTATGAAAAAAACGAATTTCCACCTGCATTCGTCTAGTTATTTAACTTCCTTTTCACTTTTTGATTTACTTTTACTTTTGTAGACGTTAAGTCTTTAAGCAGCTAAGCAAATTAAATTTACGCTCTGCTTAAGTAAAAAAGATATCCCCAAATCATTCTTCATCTATTGTTGGTAATAAACCAGCAAACAAACTCATTCGTATGAAACTCAGATACTTTACTGTACTTGCATTATTCCTTGTTGGATCCTTCTTTTCTTGTGAATCCGATGGTTCTTATGAGCTCGTTCAGGGCCAATGGAAAGCCATGGCCATGGACCAAAATGGCGAGATAAAAGACTATACTAATCGGGACGTTTGGTTTAAGTTTAACCCAGATGGCACCTACGAATACAGTACAAACAATAGCTATAGAGAATCTGGAAAGTACCGCATGCGAACAAAGGTGCTCTATACTACAGATACTATTTCGGGAGGAAGGATAGAAAAAGCAGTGCGTTTAGCTGTGATTAACAATGATTCTATACATTTTGAAATGAATAGTAAGGGAGTTGCTCAAACTTTGCGGCTTAGTCGAACGAAGTAGTGCATAAGTTAAAGTAGTAATCAGATTTGCAATTGCAATTTTCCTACTGACAGATAATTTGGCTGTGAAGCTATCCTTTTGCATTAGAAGTACATCAATATACGTTTACTAAGATTTTGAAAGTCTTAGTAAACGTGTAAGCAGGTGGTCAAATTAAATCTACTAATAAATCTGCGCCTTTTAAACCTATTACTTCCTTGTTTTGTGAAGCAATCCAGAAGGATTACTCCAAAAAAGCAAGTCGTCTAGATTCAAAATCCATCAGAATTTATTGTAAACACAATTTTGAACACCTGCTTAAGTAATTTATTGATTTCCAATGAGCAAACTATTCAATACTCTGTAATACGAATAAACGGTTGGAAATAAAATACATATAAATAATTATAATATTTATTTAATTCAAAACACTCCCCTTCTCAATATTTTATTCTGAATTAAGTGAAATAATTGGAATTTTATACCTAAAAAGTCCTACCCAGCCAAGTAAATCCAATATTCACAAAGAGGTCTTTTCTGCTTTGGCAAAGAGATTGCTATATCATGTCATGTAGTTGCTGAGGAGCATTCATCAACTTCCAGATTTAAAAATTAAAATCCTCTGACACATGATTACCTATGAGATGGTTAAGCGCGCGATGGTTAACCCACCAACTGAAGATTTAGTTGACCTTTATAATTACCTTGGAGAGTATATCGGAGAGCACAACTTGTGTATCAATGATGATAACCCGTTTAAGAAACTGGTCAAGAAGGATAGCTTTTGTATAAGTGCTACCAGTATCCAATCAAGATATATCGCCTTCGTACTCGGAAAGCATGTTAACTCTGTTTTTCCTGAAGAAGTAATCAGCAAGTTTTTCAATATTGAAAATGAATATAAGGTACAGTTTGGTCATATCACTGGCAAGCAGATTGATGGCTGTATTTGCCTAATTCACCGCGAACCAAATAATTATGATTTACAGATGATTTATGATAAGATTTATGCTTAAGCTTTCGCTAAATAGCTAAATGAAAAAGCCCGACGCATTTGATTGTGTCGGGCTTTCTTTATTATAAATTCTAATACTCCTATCCTAAGTACTATTTAACATAATAGTTACTTACAGCACCACCACCAATCGCTTAGCAGTCCAACCCTCCAAAGTACTCAAGCGAACAGTATAAACACCTTGCTCAAAAGCACTAACGTCTAAATCAATTTTTCGCGAAAGCAGATTTTCATAATCATTACTTTGTACCAACTTCCCAACTACATCAAACACATCCAAGCGGACATCAAAGGCATTGTCAAATTCGATATCCAAAGTTGCAATTGATTGTGCAGGGTTTGGTAGTATTTCGAATTTGCTCAAAGCATCCAACTGATTGGCCGCTCCTAAAAAGTCTACCATAACAGACACTGTAAAAGTACAAGCATTTGCATCTGTGATCACACATTCGTAATCCCCACTTAGCAGACCAACTGCTATTGGTGTGTTTTGTACAGGAGTGGTATTCCAACTAAAAACATAAGGTGCAACACCTCCCATTACTGCATCAACGGTAGCCGTTCCATCTTCAAATACTTCAGGTGTCGAACTAGACGTCGCAGTAATTGCTTCTGGTTCATTGATATCAAATGAAGTATCAAGGGTACAGCCATTGGCATCCGTGACTTGAACGGAGTAAGTTCCAGCTCCTAAGTCTCCTGACGGGCCCGTAAAGGTATATGGTGCTGTTCCTCCTGTAGCAATAATAACTGCAGAACCATCCGTACCACCATTACAAGTCACATCAACTGTTGTTATACCTGCCGTTATTTCTTCTGGTTGATTGATCTGGAATTGTACAGAATTGGAACAACCACTAGCGTCTGTAACAACTACGGTATAATCTCCTGCAGGTAAATCTGCCGTTGGTCCATCAAAAGTATATGGTGCGACTCCACCAGTAACGGAAATATCTAACTGACCATCAGAAGCACCAAAGCAAGTCACATCAGTTTCAGCAGTAGTCACAACTAATGCATTTGGTGCAGTACCATTAAAGAATGTATCTACTACTGAGCAAAGGCCATCGGTGATCGTTACGAAAGTGAATCCATAACAAATTTCATTCGCTACACTGCTGGCAGCTCCAATCGTAGTTTCTCCTGTTGACCAAGTAAAGTCGTAAATACCAGCAGCGTTTCCTCCCATTGGTACAGCTTCAATAGTTCCGTCACATATATCACCACAAGTAGCTGGTGTAGTTTCACCCTGAAAAGTATTCGTAATCTGAGATGGTTCAATTAAGGTAAAGCAATCTGTGAATTCAGAACAGTTGCCTGCTTCTGTTATCGTGACACAATATTGTGTTGCTGCAAATAAGTCTGTCAGTGTTCCATCATTGCTTACTGTTCCTGTTGACCAAGTATAAGTATATGGTAGCGTACCTCCTGTTGGCATATAAACTGCCATACCGTTTTGCTCACCTGTGCAAGAAGGAGATGTCAATACAGGGCTTGCTGCTGTAAGCGCAGCCGCTCCATCAATAGTTAGCATTTCGACAAATGAGCAAGTTGAAATGTCTGTAACGGTAACGGTATGTTGCCCCGCCGTAAGCATCGTTGCTATAGCGGTCGTTTCACCATTGTCCCAAAGATAGGTATAAGTGCCCGTTGTACTTGTCACTACAATTTCGGCTTGACCGTCTGCATTTCCTCCACAAGATTCCGCGGCCAAGGGAGTAATCGATACTGCTGGATTTTCAACAATAATAGATTCTGTTGCGCTACAAGCATTAGAGTCTGTAACGGTAACCGAAAAAGTTCCTCCAGTTAAGTCTCCAGCTTGATCGGTCATACTGCCTGTACTCCATAAATAGGTATATCCAATTCCAGAACCACCAGAGATGTTTACCGATGCTGATCCATTTGGAATACCTGGGCATGTAGCATCAACTGTTATAAATTCAAATTCTAAAGCTGTGCTAGTTAGAATGCTTACGATTACAACATCACTACAACCGCTCATGTCAGTTACAGTAACGGAATGATCACCGCCAGTTAGATTAACAGCTGTGGCTGTTGTCTCACCATTATCCCAAACGAATGTATAGTTAGCACTTCCACCCGTTCCACTTGCGGTAGCAGTTGCATCCGTTCCACCAAAGCATACTGGGAAGCCAGCTATTGCGGATGCCACAACAGCTGTAGGTTCACCAATATTTATTGTTTCAATATTTGTACAGTTATTAGAATCAGTGACCGTTACTTGATGAGCTCCGGCTGATAAGTTAGTAGCGATGTCTGTTGTTTCTCCGTTATCCCATGCGTAAGTGTAAGGTGAAATTCCGCCAGTAGGACTTACTAAAGCAGAACCATCTGATTCACCAAAACATGTCGCATCACTTAGCAAAGAAGCAGAAGGGACAATAATTGTTGGTTCAACAATCGTAATCGTAGTGGTCACTGTAAATCCAACACAGTCCGTAACGGTCAGTTCATAATCACCCGCAGATAAATTAGAAGCTGATAAGCCTGTGATAGCTGGATCACTCCAGGTATAGGTATAACAACTTTGGTCACCAACCCCTCCGGAGATTTGAACGTCAATTGTTCCGTCAGCATCTCCTGCACAGTTTAGTGGACTGTTGCTTGTAATGTCATCAATCGTAACAGGATCCAAAGAGTATTTCCAAAGTTCCTCTCCTACTGCATCACCTAGTGCGACAAAGTTTATGATGGTATTGCCTAAGCTATTTACAGCATACGGCTTATAGCTATTGTTGAAAATAGTATCGTGTGGAATATCAGTCAATCGCTGTGTTGCTGACAAGGTTCCATCTGTTCTCCATATCTGCCAGCCGTTTATGTCATCAGTTGCGGTAAAGTACATAATACCAGCTCGGATAAATGGAAGCTGTGGAAATGAATTAGTTGAATCAGCTAATACTGGGTTTAGGTCACCCAGAAGTACAGTTCCAGCTTCTGTTCCATCTGTTTTCCAAAGTTCAACGCCGATAGCGCTATCCTTTGCGGAAAAGATGACTTCATTGTTCAGTACATCTAACATGACTGGATTAGAACTATTGAAGTTAGGGCTGATATTTTTAACAAGGTTTACACTACCGTCACTTGCGTTTGCAATCCAAAGTTCGTAACCGTTGGTTCCGTCATTGGCATTGAAAATTAAGTCATCGTTTAGTTTGATAAAATTGCTTGGCAATGTACTGAAAGCGCCTGCGAACAATTCAAGCATCTGAAGGTCAGGCGTAGGGCTACCCGCATCTGAGCGCCAGAGTTCCGTTCCATTGGTACCATCATTAGCCGACAAGAAAAGGTAGTTTCCAACTGCTGTTAAATCAGTTGCGCTTGAAGGCGATATACCTGGGTTGATATCTCCCTGTAGAATTGTACCTGCCGCCGTTCCATCTGTTTTATAAATTTCTCTTCCTACTAGTCCATCATCTGCAGTAAAGTATAAAGAGTTAGCAACTGCTGTTAAGTTTGTAGGAAATGAGCTATCTGCTCCTGTGAATATGTCGGCGACCATGCTTGTTCCAGCGACGGTACCATCTGTTTTCCAAATTTCTTTACCATTGGTTCCGTCATTAGCAGAAAAATAAACATCGGTACCCAGTGATGTCATATATTCCGGACTACTGCTTGAAACGCCTGGGTTTAGGTCACTTAGCATATTGGTTCCAGCTGCGGTGCCATCGCTCATCCAAAGTTCAAGACCGTTGGTGCCATTATTCGCTTGAAAGTAAAGTTGACCTCCAATGTTGACCATTCCAGAAATATCAGAACTTGGGAAACCAGGATGAATATCTTTTAAGATGGTGGTTCCAGCGGTGGTTCCGTCTGTTTTCCATAGCTCTGTTCCAGTCACTCCATTGTCAGCACTAAAGAGCCAAGTTCCGTTTAATTCGACAAATTGACTTGGGTTAGAACCGATAAATCCGACATTTATATCGAGTAGTATTTCGGTACCATCTGGAGTACCATCACTAATCCATAGTTCACGACCAGAGTCGCCGTTGGCTGTAAAGTAGAAATTGTCGCCTAGATGAAATAGGTATTCAAATTCGGACCAGCCTCCTCCTGGGTTAATGTCTTTAACCAATTCTTCCTGAGCTTGCAATTGGTTCGCAAAAAGGAGAAGTAGGAGTAATGAAAATGTGTTAAGTAATGATGTGCGCATGAGCAATTCATTTTGTGTGCGTTAACAAAAGTTCTTTGAGCACTTCCATAGATACAAGTTGGACTCTCAAAGGTTTATTATTTGCTAGGTTAATCTAACCTAGATCAGTATGATTTTCACAGATACGGTGCCGGGCTGGTGGCTATGAACAGAATTGATTACAAAGATAATTCATTATTGGATTTAATTCTAAAAGTTATTTCAGATGTACCAAAATTTAACTTTGTTGGATTAATCAATCTTAGGACAACATGCAAAAGGAGTACCAAGCAATTGTTTATACCACTTGAATTATTGTAATAGTGCTTATTAGTTTTAAAAACAAAAAAGACAGTCTATTAATCAACCTATTAAACATACAAATTATTTATTATCTAATATTTCTAAATTTTCAATATTCAATTTTATCTTTCCTTTGGAGGTAACCAGCAAAAGGACTGCCTCCTCTTCGACAAATATTTTTTGAATATCGAGCTCATCAATATCTGCAGTCATTTTTATATTCGAGGGAATGTCGAGGTTGGTTATTTGTTCTTCAATAGCTTTTTGCCATTCTTTCTTTTTATCACCGATTGGCATTCGCAGACTTTCTTTGAGTTTCTTTTTTAGTCCCTTTTGGAAAATCCAAGCCATACTTTTGTGAAGGAAGTTGGAGGTCTTTAATTCAAAATCCAGATCTTTTAGTTCTAATACTTCCTTTTTAGAGTCGTAATGAGGTTTACCAATCAGATAAAGACTGCCGTTGTAAGTTCCCGAAAGAATAGTGTTAACTACTACCTTATCCTTTTGTCCAAAAATCTCAACATCTTTTACAGTAACCTTTCTGTTTCCATCTTCAAAGGTTTGACCAATCAATTCTTTTTTTGCGAGTTGTTCTGCTGCCTTATATGGTATTGCTGCTTTGAGGCGAAGGTGATAAGCATCATTTGCTTCCTTTACTTCAGAGAAAGGAAGCAATGGTAATAAGCTAGTGGTATCAGCGTTGAAACCTCCAAGAATTACTTTTGTATCTGTCTCAACAATTAAGGTGGTCGTTATTTTTCTTTTAGAGGTAATTAAGGGAGTAATTCCAGCTTTGGTAGGAATTACTTTTAGCCAAGCATCATATTCCTCTGAGATTTGAATTGGATCTTGTAGTTTTTTCCAGACCGGCACTAAGTATTCTTTGAGTGCAAAGTTCTCTTGCAATTGTTTATCTATTTCTCTGGCAACCGTTTCCTTACTTCGTTCTACTAGTTTATTAGCTATCGTCTCAATTGGAATATTAATCATCCCTAACTTTACAACAGGCTTCTTTTTCCAATTGTATTTTTCAATACTGGTTTTAGTATTTAATTCCCAGTCTTCTGTAATTTTATAATCCGTTAGAAAAAACAATTCAAGGTCACCATCTCCTTTTACTATAGTAAGTCCAATATCCTTCTGAATAAAAAGGTGAAGTGGCACTTTTATTTGAATAGCGCTTCCTTGTACATCCAATTCAATGCTACCACTCTTTTCAATACGGACATCGAAGTCATCATTGGGACCAGTAATATTGTCGCCTTGACTGACCAACAAATTACCAACTTGTTCATTAATCATTTTTTCTAAGTCATCAAGCTCCAGTTCAACAGGTATATTGATGGCAGAAGCAGGAATATCACTCACTCTATTATATATTTCCATAGGACGTACAGGCTTATTTGTTTTACAGGATGAAAGTAAAATAATTAGTAGAATACAACTGCCCAAGAATTTGTTCATCGCTTCAATTTTAAAAATTTGTGTAACTCAATCACTTTAAGAAAGCTTAGCAAGGCTTTTCTCCAGTCTAGGAATTTCCCAAATGCAAGCCTCTAAGCTATATTCACTTAACTATATATAGGACGCATCTTTAGCCGCAAAGGTATTCTTCCATGCCTTAAACCTTTCTTAATTGTAACTAAAAGTTGGTTTTTCCAGATTTATAAGACCCATTCCTACAAATTCATAACTTTTTGTGACGCTATTTTGAAGCAAAATCTTGGATAAAATCATCCTCAAATGTTAAAATCAGCTTTTTTTTCACTTTTTTTCACTCTTTACACTGGGTTCGGCCTAACAAATATTTCAATTTTTTTTTCACAAAAAAGCTAAACTATTATTCACCAAACAACACTAACTAGCTATAATTCAATGAATTAAACAATTAAATTTACCGTAATTATTGTCAATAAATTTCACACAAGGCCGTTTTTGTCCTTGTCGGAGGCATTTTTTACCTCTATTATTGTATTGTGATTGAGAGACAGAGAGACGAAACAACAAGCAATTGATTAAAAGCAATCAATTCAATTTTGACAAATAAGGATATGTTCATGGGATTATAATTTGTTATTAGTGTGTAGCTCTGGCTACCTAAGTCAGAGCCACACTACTACTTTTCTTCCCTGCTACTATATATAGCTCTCCTTCGGGATCGAGCGAATTAAACGGCATAAAGTTGCCTTTAATACCGCCAGAATAACTGGCACATTGATTTGGATATGTTCATGGGATTATAATTTGTTATTAGTGTGTAGCTCTGGCTACCTAAGTCAGAGCCACACTACTACTTTTCTTCCCTGCTCTATATAGCTCTCCTTAGGGATTGAGCGAATTAAACGGCATAAAGTTGCCTTTAATACCGCCAGAATAACTGGCACATTGATTTGGATATGTTCATGGGATTATAATTTGTTATTAGTGTGTAGTTCTGGCTACCTAAGTCAGAACCACACTACTACTTTTCTTCCCTGCTCTATATAGTTTTTCTTGACGACACAGTCGTTGAAAGAGAACCCTGAGAAGCAAAAGCTACCGGGTTCTGGCCGACAAAGAAGTTGGCCAAATAAATTTGGATATGTTCATGGGATTATAATTTGTTGTAAGCCGTATTGTCTAAGAAAGACAATACGGCTTTCTCTTTTAAAAGGCCGACCGCCTTAAGTATCAATAAAAGTGGCAGTGGCATCTGCAATGACACTCGAGTTAGACCTTCTCGAAAACTAAGACTTTACTTTTCGGCCTATCCTACTATCTGAACTAGTCAATAATCCCTCCTAACTTTATACGCTTAAACCAAGACAAACAAAACATAGTAGTGAGTTTGACTTCGCTTTATTGATCAAAAAATGTAGCTTTGGCAAGCTAGAAGGAGCTTCAGAATTCTGCTCCTAATACCTTTCTTATTATTTCAGTTCAAATTTCATTTCACTATGCGCCTTAAAGACAACATACGCTTCATTTCTCCTATTCAAGTCAACTTCGTTATGCTTATTACACTACTACTATTTAGTATTCAGGTGGAAGGGCAGAAGCGGAAAAAAAGCAAACAAAAGGATATAGCTCCAGTAAGCTTAGATGCAAAATTCTATGATGCTGTTGAATGGAGAAACCTTGGGCCTTGGCGTGGAGGTAGAAGCTGTGCAGTAGCTGGAGTTAGTGGAAAGCCTAACCTCTATTACTTTGGTGCAACTGGAGGTGGAGTTTGGAAAACAACAGATGGTGGAAGACAATGGGCAAACATTTCCGATGGCTTTTTTGGTGGTTCGATTGGCGCTATTGAAGTTAGCCAATCTGATCCAAATGTAATTTATGTTGGCGGTGGAGAAGTTACAGTTAGAGGAAATGTATCATCTGGATCGGGCATGTGGAAATCGGTAGATGCTGGAAAGACCTGGAAAAATATTGGATTGAAAAAATCAAGACACATTGCACGAGTCCGCATTCATCCAACTAACTCAGATATTGTTTATGCAGCTGTGATGGGAAATCTATATACAGGAAACAAAGAAAGAGGTCTTTATAAAAGTACCGACGGTGGTGACACTTGGAACAAGGTTTTATTTGTTAATGACGAAGTAGGAATGATTGACCTTACATTTGACCCAAATAATCCAAGAATATTATTTGCATCAAGTTGGAGAGTCAAAAGAACAGCCTATGACATGTCAAGTGGAGGCGAAGGATCTGCTATTTGGAATAGTACCGATGGTGGCGAAACATGGACAAATATTTCAGAAAACGAAGGCTTGCCAAAAGGAACTTGGGGTATTAGCGGAATCACCATTTCACCAGCTAACTCAAATAGAATGTGGGCCATTATTGAAGCAGAAAAAGGTGGTGTTTATAGATCGGATGACGGTGGAAAAAAATGGCGAATAATTAACTCCGAACGCAAACTAAGACAACGTGCCTGGTACTACACCAGAATATATGCCGATCCGAAAGATGAAGATTTAATCTACGTTTTAAACGTGCAATATCACAAGTCAAAAGACGGCGGAAAAACCTTCAACTCCATTGGTACTCCTCACTCCGACCACCACGACTTATGGATCGCACCAGAAGATCCTAGCCGAATGGTTGTAGCAGATGATGGTGGCGCGCAAGTCACCTACGATGGCGGCGAAACTTGGAGTACTTATCACAACCAACCAACTGGCCAATTCTACAGAGTTACCACTGATAATCACTTCCCATTTAGAATTTACGCAGCGCAACAAGACAACAGCACTATCCGTATTTTTAATCGTACCACAGGTGGTAGTATTGGTGATCGAGATTGGGAATCAACCGCAGGTTGTGAATGCGGACACATCGCAATTGACCCAACAAATGATGACATTGTTTATGGTGGTTGCTATGACGGTTTTCTAGAAAGACAAGATCATAAAAATGATCAAAGTAGAACTATAAGTGTGTGGCCAGACAACCCAATGGGACATGGTGCTGAAAGCATGAAGTACCGTTTCCAATGGAACTTCCCACTCTTCTTTTCCAAACATAATTCCAAAAAATTATTCACTGCTTCCAACCACTTACACGTTTCGTACGACGAAGGAAATAGTTGGAAAACCATTAGTCCCGACTTAACACGAAACGATTCTACTAAGCTCGGTTCCTCTGGTGGTCCAATCACCAAGGACAATACTTCCGTAGAATATTACTGTACCATTTTTGCCGCAACAGAATCCATCAAAAACGAAAATGTAATTTGGGTAGGATCGGATGATGGACTTATACATATCACCCAAGATGGCGGAAAGAACTGGAACAATATCACACCTTCCGGAATGCCAGAATGGATGATGATTAACAGTATGGAAGCAGATCCTTTTCACGAAGGTGGACTTTATGTTGCTGGCACTAGATATAAATTAGGTGATTTCAAACCTTACCTTTATCATACCAAAGATTTTGGGAAAACTTGGAAAAAAATTGTCAACGGAATTGACAATGAACATTTTACAAGAGTGATCCGAACAGATCCAGAACGAGAAGGTTTGCTATATGCAGGTACAGAAAATGGTGTTTATATTTCATTTAATAATGGGAAAGACTGGCAAACATTTCAGTTGAACATTCCAATCGTCCCAATTACGGATATGACGGTAAAACATAACACATTAATTGCGGCGACGCAAGGACGTGGTATTTGGATGATTGATGACCTCACCCCTATTCATCAATTGGATCAATCCATTCAAAATCAAAAATTCCATTTATTTGAGCCCAATACTTCTATCCGCATGGGTGGTTTCCAACGAAGTAATCCTACCAATGCAGGCAAGAATCATCCCGGTGGTGTGAACATTTATTATTATCTAAAAGAACTTGCAGATAGTACGAAAGTAGAATTGAGCTTTTATGATTCAAACGATACACTAATACGAAGTTATTCAACTGGTGCAGAAAAAAAATCAGACAAACTAAAAGTCAAAGAAGGTTCTAATCACTATATTTGGAACATGCGCTATCCAGATGCAAAACGTTTTGAAGGTATGATCCTTTGGTGGGGTTCTATGTCGGGACCTAGGGCGGTACCGGGGGCATATAAAGTCGTATTGAAAGTTGATGATGTAGAACAGACATCCCCATTTAGTATACTAAAAGATCCAAGAAGCCCATCTAATGATGATGACTTTAAGGCACAATTTGATTTCGTAAAAGAAGTGGCCGATAAAGTTTCAGAAGCACATGATGCAATCATTGACATTAGGGATGTAAGAAAGCAATTGAAGCACTATCAAAGTCGATTGAAAGATAAAGAAGCCTATAAGGACATATTGGATTTGGCCGAGCAGATTGACTCATCGATGACCGTGGTTGAAGAAGCTTTGTATCAAACCAAAAATAGAAGTTCACAGGATCCGCTCAACTTTCCGATTCGATTGACGAATAAGCTGGCACACCTTAATTCGCTTACTTCAGGTGGTAACTTTAAACCTACCGTTCAAGCGATTGAAGTTAAGAAGGAATTGACTAAAATGATTGATGGCCAATTGGATGTTTTGAAATTGATTTTGGAACGAGATGTGCCAGTATTTAATGAGCGGATGCGAGAGGCCTCAGTCGATGCAGTGATATTAGATTAGGACAAAAGGTACGGCGGACGACATATTAAAGCGATTCTATGAACCAGAGTGTCTCAAACCACGTTTATAATGATATTTGAAGAATAAAAAACGACTGATTCAAACCTATTCTTATTCAAAACAGCTTTATTAAACTATAAAATTACGAGTAATGAGTTTTTTAAAAAATCTATTAAGTAGCAAAGAAGGCGGAGCCAGTACTGGTTGGGAAACCTTGGATTCAGAAGCGGGACTTGAAGCAGCTATTGCCAAATCATCGGAAAAGCCAGTTTTTCTGTTCAAGCATAGTACGACATGTGGAATCAGTCTGGGAGCGAAAACCAGATTGGAAGAATGGAAACTTGACCCTGAGCAGGTGAGTTTTTACTATCTTGATTTACTCACGTATCGTCCCATTTCCAACAAAATAGCGGAAGTATTGAGTGTGGTTCACCAATCTCCTCAGGTTATTTTACTGAAGGATGGGAAAGCTGTTTGGACTACGACTCACCATGCTATTTCAGCGGAAGCTGTAAAAGAAGCTTTAGAGAAATACTAAGCTGTAAAGTATAGATCAACGACTAGAAGACAGACATTTTCATCCTAAGTGATGGAACAAGGCCATTTGGTGTTTTCTTATTTTTCGAACATTGATAAATAACTGATTTACAGTTAATTAGTGTGTTATTTTTTTTTTTAAAATGCAAAAAGAAAGCAGCAATTAATTGTGTCAACTTAAGTGCTTGAACTAAATTAATCGCCGAATAAGGTAAAAAAGGAGCAAAAGGCTAAGAATTTTGCTCCTTTTGCTTTTTCATTAAAGCTAAATGCTTTTCAATCCGATATATCGACAGTTTAACAAGCTTTTTCGACAGAATAAAGCTTCTCTTTTTGAATATCAAGCTAATAGCTTTTACATTTGCAGCAGCAAAACAAAAATTGGTAAAAAAAACTTGCTAAAGAAGCTCCAAATGGCTTGTTTTTCCTTGTTTTGAGTCAATTTAACAACTAAAAACATAAGTTTCATAGGGGTGCTTAGTAGAAAAAAGCGTCTTCAAAATATCCTTAAGAGACTTCCGTTATAATGCAGGTTTCCATTATGCATTATTCCTTTGATGAAATCAACAAAATAAAAGCGTTTAAGAGTAAAGAATTAGCATAGAGTCCCGGTCATCTTTTAGTGACTCCTTAGTAAATCCCTTCTCTTATATTAATGAGTTAATGACTAAAGAATTTGTAATCATAAGCTCTATTTTCAAAACTAAAATCCAACCCGATTAACTCAATAATTAAATCCATGCTAAAATTGCATAAATACAGTCTATTAATCTTATTTGTTCTCTCTTGTCTCATTGGCACCGATGCCTTTGCTCAGAATGACAAATCAACCAAACAGCAAACAACGAAAGTAAAAGGAAAGGTCATTGACAAAGAAACCAAAGAGCCACTTCCTTTTGTGAACGTATTCTTTGTTGGAGCCACTATTGGTACTACTACCGACTTTGATGGTAACTTCTCTATGTCTACTCAATGGGGAACCGACGAACTCGGTGCATCTTTTGTTGGATACAAAACTCAAAACCTCAAAGTAGAGATTGGAAAAAACAACAATGGACTTCTTTTCGAATTAGAATCTTCTACTGCTACTTTGGGTGAAGTAACTGTAAAGGCAAAAAGAAGAAGATATAAAAGAAGAAACAATCCTGCTGTCTCTCTGATCAAAAAAGTGATGGACAACAAAGATGCAAACCGTATCAGAGGTCAAGATTATTTTGAATATGATAAGTATGAAAAAGTAGAGTTGGACATTAACAACCTTACCGATAAATTTAAGAACAGAAAAGTATTCAACAAATTCGAATTCATTTGGGATCATGTAGATACTTCTGATATTAATGGTAAACCTTATCTCCCCGTTTATATTCAGGAAACATCTTCCAAATTGTACTTCCGTAAAAAACCACGTACCAACCGTGAGCATCGATATGGTGTGCAAATGTCAGGCCTCGACGAATATTGGGATAACGAAGGTGTAGTCGCACTGATGGATGTATTGTATCAGGATATCAACGTTTATGACAATAAGATCAAAATTATTGACCTTGAGTTTGTTAGTCCATTGAGTAATCTAGGTGTTGCCTTTTATCGATACTATATCATTGATACCATTCAACATAACGGACGTGAGGTCATCGACCTTGCCTTTATGCCTGCCAACAAAAACGATCTTGGGTTTACCGGAAACCTTTATATCACCAATGATAGCGCCTATACGGTTACTCGTGCAGAGCTAGACATTATGGACCAGATCAACATGAACTGGGTAGATGACTTGAAGATTGAACAGGAATTCGACTTGGTTGATGGTGTATGGGTACTCAATGTTGATAAAATGGTAATCGACTTCCGACTGGCCAAGAAAGGAATTGGGTTTTACGGAAAGAAGTCTAATATTTATAGCAATCATATCTTCAATACCCCCAGAGATGCATCCATTTACAATACCAGTATAAAGATCAAAGATGATCTAGATGTATTGAGTAAACCTCCAGAATTTTGGGAAGAGAAAAGGCCTATACCATTAAGCAAAGATGAGTTAGCCGTTTACAATATGATTGATACGATTCAAACTATTCCGGCTTTCCGAAATGCGATGGACATTTTGAAATTGGCCTTAACCGGCTACTACACCTTCGGGCCTGTTGATGTTGGACCAATCAATGGTATCTACAGTTTCAATGATATTGAAGGAGGTCGTTTGAGAATTGGAGGAGAAACCAATCTTGATTTCCATCCAAAGCTTCAATTAGAAGGTACTTTGATTTATGGCTTTGGTGACGAGAAGTTCAAGTACTCCGGTGCTGCAGAATACTCCTTTAATAAAAACTTTGAGATGAATCCCCGGCATAGAGTCAGGGTCTCCTATCAACACGATACCAACTTCCCTGGTCAGAGTTTAGCATTTGTGAATGAAGACAACTTCCTACTTTCCTTTAAGCGAGGAATTGTAGACAAATTGTTATTCTTTGATGCTTATCGGGTCGACTATTTGAAGGAATTCAGAAATGATTTTTCTTATAACCTATTATTTGAACGAAAGTGGCAAGAGCCATTGGGCTCACTCAAATTCAGATACAATGATGGTGCGGATAGTTTATCACGAATCACGACTACTGAATTTGGATTGAATCTACGTTGGGCACCAAATGAAGAATATGTACAGGGAAGAGATTTCAGATATGCAATTTTCAACAAATACCCTGTTTTTACTTTGAAATACGGTCTAGGATTGAAAGACGTACTAGGAGGCGATTACAACTATCAACGGGTAACACTTAATGTTTTTAAGAAATTTAATTTCTCTGTTTTAGGATTTGCACATATAAATCTTGAAGGAGGTAAGACCTTTGGCGAGGTACCATTTTTGTTGATGAACCTACCCCGCGCAAATCAAACTTATTCATACCAAACTTACTCGTATAACATGATGAATTTCCTTGAATTTGTCAGTGATGAGTTTGTCAGTTTAAACATAAGATATTATATGAATGGTTTTATCTTTAACAAAATACCGCTTATTAAGCGTCTGAAGTTGAGAGAAATCGTTAGTTTTAAAGCGCTTTATGGTAGAATTTCAGATAGCAACAACCCCGATTTAGATGATCAATTGATTCAATTGCCTGTAAGGCCTGATGGTAGTCAATCTACATTTATCATGGAAGGAGGTATCCCATATATTGAAGGTAGTGTTGGTATTAGTAATATTTTTAAAGTACTGACCTTTGACCTTGTAAAGCGAATGACTTATCTGGACAAGCCTAACCAAGCCAACTTATTTGGTGTTAAAGGTTTGGGACTTCGATTCAGAGTTGGCTTTGAATTTTAGGAAAAATAAAAGGGAAGACGGAACAGGGTCTGTGCTAAATTAATTGTCTGCATATTTAGCTGCATTGCTCTAGAAAGGTCTTCAAATATTACCAGTCTATCTGTCTAGCTGCATTGCAGTCAGACATAGATTGTGCCACAAAGCAAGCTATAAAACCGCAAAATAATAAAGTAAAAACCTGCCTGGACGCCCAGACATGGTGTAAAAGTATCAGAAAACCGTTACGAAAACGGTGATTTTATCTTCGCTGAGGACTTTTACTGCTTTAAATTTTGCGGTTTTTCAATTTACATTATACCTTGTTAGTAGTGCTAAACTCAATTAAGGGCTAATATGCAGACTAGGAAGGCAACGTTTCTTCAAAAATGTGAAACGCTTTAGTCCTAGTCTATATCAATTTTGGATAGCACCTTAGATGGAAACTTCGTCAGTCAGCTGGCTGATTCAGACTTCCGTCTAAATATAGGATTAGAATTTATTATTAGAAGGCTAAAGGATATTCAGCAAAAGGATAGACGAAAAGCTACACGAATCAAAACCATAAGCTTTTATGCTAAAAGATGCGGGGCAAAGACTTGTTTACAAGTTGATCAACCCAATTATTAAGTTATTTATTCTTCTTGGGATCACACCCAACATGATTACTTCCATTGGGCTGTTACTCAATGTATTAGTGGCAGTAGTCTTGCTCTATGGAGCTGAATACGGTGAGCGTAGCGACATGAGCTACATTGGATGGGCAGGTGCCTTGGTTTTGTTTGCTGGTTTATTTGATATGATGGATGGCCGCTTGGCACGTCTAGGAAATTTGTCTTCAAAATTTGGAGCATTATACGATTCTGCTCTTGATCGATATAGTGAGCTATTTATGTTCATGGGGATCGTTTACTACCTCACCGCGCATGATTACTTCCTCAGTTCTATCTTTGCTTTTATTGCCATGATTGGTTCGCTAATGGTGAGCTATGTCAGAGCAAGAGCAGAAGGATTGGGAGTAGATTGTGGAGTAGGTTTGATGCAACGACCAGAGCGTATTCTCATTATTGGTGTATCAGCAATTCTCTGCGGTGTTTTTTCTTATTTCATGGAACCCTTTAAAATTAACCTCTTTGGGTTGATTAATTTTGAGATGATTTCCATCTTTACATTTCCTTTGGCTATTTTAGCGATTATGGCTAACCAAACTGCTCTTCAAAGGCTGACACACAGCAAGAAAGAGCTAGAGAAGTTAGAAACGCCGAAAAAAAAGCCAAGTAAGGAAATAAAGAAGGTTGAATCTTTGGGTAAGAAAAAACAAGCAAGCATTGGATTTGAAAGAAGGTAAAATACAAACGATACATAAGGGTTCTTTTGAGCGCTTCTCTGGACCGGAGTTTCGAGGTTATATCATTTTCATGGTGGCATACATTGCTTGGTTGCTACTTGCAATGGGAGGTATACGACCTGATCACAGGCTCCTACTTATTGGTGGAAGTATCATTTATTTTGCTTCTGAAATTTCACGCAAGTTCGTCCTCAGCATGCTCATCATCTTGGTCTATTGGATTATATTTGATTCTATCCGCCTCTACCCTGCTTACAATATTTTCCCCTTACATATCAAAGAACCTTATTTACTTGAAAAGGCTTTGTTTGGGATTGAAACAGTACAAGGTATCATTACGCCCAATGAATATTGGGAACAGCATCGACACGTCGCTCTTGACCTCTATACAGGATTCATTTATTTATGTTGGATTCCAATACCATTGGCCTTTTGTGTATACAATTTTATAAAAGGAGAAAGGAATACTCAAATACATTATTTGTTTACCTTTTTTATGGTTAGCCAATTGGGATTATTTTTCCAATATCTTTATCCTGCAGCTCCTCCTTGGTATGTTCAATTACATGGTTTTGAAGAGATTTTGAATACACCTGGAAACCCCGGAGCACTCATCAATGTAGATCACTACCTTGGAATCTCACTGTTTTCGGGTATGTATGACATGAATGCAAATGTTTTTGCAGCAATACCTTCTTTACATTGTGCCTTTCCAATAATTCTTCTTTATTTTGCGCGAACGCGCAGCTTGACAGGCTGGACAATTTTGGCTTTAGTCTTAATGGTCAGCACATGGTTCTCCGCAGTATATACTTATCATCACTACATTGTAGATGTGATTCTAGGAATTATGACGGGAGCATTAGCGGTGAGTATTTATCATTTCGTTATCCGAAAAACAAGAATATTCAACTGGCTCAACTGGTATGCTGAAAAAGTAAAATAAACTTAGCTGTTGACTTCTCGTCTACCGCGTTTGAAGGAAGCCAATAGCGAACAACAATTTTAAAATAAAGTAGCGACTCCAAATATTTGGCTAGTTACGTTAACTAAAACAAACATCTATTAAAGTCATTTTCAATTTATTTACATTATCACTTTCGTGAAATGATTTTACAAAAGTCATTTTTTAAAAGTAGACTATATTTTGTAATCTAATTGAAAATCAAAAAAACAACTATCTATGATTAAGAAGCCAAATTCAATACCGAAACCGAAAGGAAAATTAGGTGTATTGATTCCAGGAATGGGAGCAGTTGCCACTACTTTTATGGCAGGTGTGATTGCAGTTCGTAAAGGACTATCTCAACCAATCGGATCACTCACAGAGATGGGAACGATCAGAGTTGGAAAAAGAACAGACAACAACAAACCAAAAATTAAAGATTTTATTCCTCTAGCAAAATTGAATGACATTGCTTTTGGTGGATGGGACATCTTTCCGGAAGACATGTATGATGCAGCTGTCCATGCAGACGTTTTGGAAAAAGACCTACTAAACAAAATCAAACGTGATTTGAAAAAGATCAAGCCGATGAAGGCCGTCTTTGATAATAAGTACGTTACTCGCTTAGACGGTAAGCACGTCAAAAAAGGTAAGACGAAAATGGCTTTGGCGAAAGCTGTCATGAAAGATATTGAAAACTTCAAGAAAGAAAATAAATGTACTCGCCTTGTTATGATTTGGTGTGGTTCAACTGAGATTTACCTCAAAGAATCAAAAGTACATAAGACTGTAAAGGCATTGGAAGAAGGATTGAAGAACAATGATCCAAATATCCCACCATCTATGATCTATGCTTATGCTGCGATCAAAATGGGTATTCCATATGCAAACGGTGCTCCTAACTTGTCATGTGATGTTCCTGCTTTAATCCAATTAGCAAAAGAAACACAAGCTCCTATTGCCGGTAAGGATTTCAAAACTGGCCAGACTTTCATGAAAACTGTTTTGGCGCCTGCATTTAAAGCGCGTGCTATTGGTGTTGAAGGTTGGTTCTCAACTAACATTCTAGGAAATAGAGACGGCGCGGTATTGGATGATCCAGACAGTTTCAAATCGAAGGAAGTTTCAAAGCTTGGTGTACTAGAGCAAATTTTTGAACCAGAGATTAACAAAGAACTTTATGGTGACATGTACCACAAGGTTCGAATCAACTATTACCCACCACGTGGTGACAACAAAGAAGGTTGGGACAACATCGACATCCGTGGATGGTTGAACTACAAAATGCAGATCAAAGTAGATTTCTTGTGTAGAGATAGTATTCTTGCGGCTCCACTTTGTTTGGATTTAGTTATCTTTTTAGATTTAGCTAAGCGTGTGGGTATGAGTGGTATTCAAGAATGGTTGTCATTCTATTGGAAGTCTCCACAAGCGAAGAAAGGACTTACGCCTCAGCATGATCTTTTCAAGCAATTGGAAAAACTAGAAAATACACTTCGTCACCTTAAAGGTGAAAGTTTAATCAACCATCTCGGTTTAGATTATTACGAAGAAGATTAATAAGGTAGAATCGTTCTACCCTATCGTTAGATAACGTAATGGCAATTGCTAATCGAATTGGATATATATTTCAATAGGTTTGTAATTGCCATTTTTCATTTCAGAGTCGAGCTCAAACCGATTCTCTTATTCTCATCAATCCATCAAGCTCC
>CAKZUK010000005.1 GCA_937921775.1 uncultured Saprospiraceae bacterium | reverse complement strand
TAATCCGGATGAAAGTTCTGTTACAAACGGATTCATGACTGATCAAAGTTCCATGTCAATTTCACTTGAAACAGAGCTACCTATTCACGGATCAGCAAGCGGATTTGAAATTGAAGAACCTCTAGAAAGTGATTTATCAGACTTAGATGATATTGAATGGGCTGAATTTAAAATTATCACTGATAATGGATTGCCTGCTGATTTAGGTATACAGCTTTACTTTACTAATGATCAAGGTGAAAAAATAGACTCACTTTATAATGGTTTCGAAAAATTGACTGAGTCTGCAGTAGTTAACAATACTGGTGACGTAATCAGCTCAACTGAAAAAGTAACATTGATTGAAATTTCTGCGGAACGAATGGAAAATATAAAACAAAGTAACAATCTAATGGTGGGCCTAACTTTCTCAACTGTAGATGGTGGCAACACGCCTGTTAAAATTTTGACTAGCCACCAACTTGATGTAAAAGTCGGACTCAAAGTAGGCCTCAAAAATTAAACCTCAAGATTTTACTTTGTTAACTAAGAAGTCGTTTTAAAATACATTTTGATAGCTCCAGCTAAACATTGAAAGACATTACTTCAGCTGTCAACATCATTTTAAATCGACTTCTGTCAAAAAAATTATCTAATGATTAAGAAAATAATATTTAGTCTATCATTTTGTCTGATTACTTCCATGACTGTAAATGCACAACAATTAGGTCTGTATTTTTTGGATGGTGTGATTCAAGCCAACCACCTGAATCCAGCCTTTGCACCAAAGCAAAAGGTCGCTTACTCCCTTCCAGGTTTTGGCGCTGGCTTTAGCAACTCAATGGGAGCATACAATGATTTTGTTAGTATCAATGCAGAGGGTGTAGGTGTATTGAATGGCGATGTAATTATGCAGCAATTGTCTGACAATAACTTCATACGTGGAGGCTTCAACTTACATACTTACAACAGTGTTATCGGAAAAAAGAACTGGCGCATTATTCTTAGCAACACTATAAAGTTTGACACTTATGTAAATATTCCTCGTGATCTAGCAAGCTTGGCTATAGAAGGAAATGCTGCCGCGGTAGGTGAGACATTTAACATCGGTCCTGATCTTGACATGAGTGCTTACAGTGAAACTGGATTTGGCTTTATGTGGAAATTCGGTGAGGTAAATGTTGGTGGTAAAATAAAATTGCTAAGTGGATTAGCAAATGTAACTACCGACAGAACGCAGGCTTCCGTTACGACGGATGAAGAGTATTACCAACTAACAGCAATGACTGACTATCGCATAAACGCAGCCGGTTTGGTTGACATTAAAAATCCAGACGACCTTAGTCAATTCGATATGGAATGGCAATTAGATGAATTTTCAGTAAGTGATATGTTCAATAATTTAAGTGTTGGCCTTGACCTAGGAGTTAGTGCAAAATTGATTGATAAGAAATTAACTTTATCTGCTTCGATCATTGACATTGGAAAAATAAAATGGAAAAATCCTTATAATTTTCATAGTAAAGGCGAGTATACATTTGAAGGAGTTGATGCCCGAAATTTGGTAGAAGATGATGAGCTATCATTTGAAGGTACATTAGATACACTTGATCGTATTTTTAATTTTACAGAAAGTAATAACGCCTACACAACGGCACTACCAATGAAAACATACTTAAGTGCTAACTATAAACTTCATAAATTTTTTAGTGCCGGTGGTATGATCTACTATGAAAACTACAGAGGTCAAAATTTCGGTGGTTATGCCCTGAATGCCAGTGCACATTTTTCTCAGATATTTAATGTGGGAATGACTTGGTCTTCTGTTTATAAAACCAATAGTTTGGGCGCTCATTTCGCCTTAAAACTAGGACCTGTACAACTCGTAGCTATCACAGACAACCTTATGGCTGCAATGAAGCCATATGATAATCAAAATTTCAATGCTCAATTTGGGTTAAATCTTGCGTTTAAATAGTAAAGTTATCTAAGCTTATTCCCTTTATCTGCAGCGTAAAACAAATAACTGATTTTACCAACAGCCTAAGCTCAATAAAACGGGCTTAGGCTGTTGTCTTTTTACATCAATAAAACATATTATACGTACTGTCATTCCGTAATCGGTAGCAACCGTTTACCATTACTTAGTAACCGTTTCCTCAAAGTAGATTGTCTATGTGTTTTCTTTAAAACATTTTCACCAATCATTCGTAAAATCGACAGTACATCAAAGTAAAAAAACGGATTATTGGTTTGATCCTATAGAAATAAAATTCGATGCAGATAAGGAACAAATATCTGTTTATCTAACCTGCACCTGTTTAACGATTTTTAGTTTAGAGATTCAATATATAAGGTACAATGCTCCAATTTTGGGTATTGTACCTTTTTTGTAAATGTTAAGCTTGCTATGGAGAAATCGTTTTTTGGGGCATTCTACTTGGCTAGCCGTCATACAGTATTTTCGCTCTAAGGCAAATACTATATTCTTATTAAAGGTAACTTGATTCACAGGATAGAGCGAAAGTTCAGGCTTCCGTCTAAATCATAGTCTATTAGATCAGTTACATGAAATATTTTATTTCTCAGAAGTTGCAGGATAGGAAATGATCAGTAAACCAAGGAAAGTGATAAGCCCGTTGACAATCAGCAATTCAAAATCGAATTTATAACCAAACAAAAGGAGTTCAGAATAACTATTTAAAACGTAAGTAATAATAGGAGCTGCAATACAAACAACTGGTGCAAGGCGATCTTGGATTTTTCTTTTCATAAAAAAACCAAAACTATACAAACCCAATAAAGGGCCATAAGTATAACCTGCAACTGTAAAGATCTGAGCAATCACAGCTTTGTTATTAATATTCCAGAATACAAGAATTACCAAAAACAACAATAAGGAAAATCCAAGATGTACGATAAAGCGTGTTTTTTTCATAGAACCATCCGTATCTTCTTTCTTTTCAAAGTCCAAAAAGTCAATACAAAAAGAGGTCGTCAATGCAGTCAATGCTGAGTCAGCACTGGAATAAGCTGCTGCGATCAATCCTAGTATAAAAACAATACCAATGGTAGGTGTCAGATGTTGTAAGGCTATAGTTGGATAAAGTAGATCAGTAGCTGGTTTCATTTCACCATTTACCAATTGAGTGGGCATTTCAATTCCTACTTCTCCTGCATAAATGTAAAGTAATGCACCAAGCGTTAGAAAAAGCAGATTGGCAAATACCAATACTACGCTGAACCAAAACATATTTTTTTGCGCCTCTCCAATCGATTTACAACTCAGATTCTTTTGCATCATATCCTGATCCAATCCAGTCATCACGATTGCAATCGAAGCTCCAGCTAGAAATTGTTTGAAGAAATTTTTCTTTTCGCCCCAACCGCCTTCAAAATAAAAAATCTGTGAGTAGTCACTATCCTTCACCGTCTGTACTAAACCTACAAATGACAAATCTAATTTCTGACCAATTACAATGACAGTAAGGATCACTGCCAGTAACATACAGAAAGTCTGCAGCGCATCTGTCCAAACAATCGTTTTGATGCCTCCTCTAAACGTATAAATCCAAATCAAAGCAATCGTCAGCAATACCGTCCCCCAGAAAGGGATACCATAGTGATGCATCACAAATTCTTGTAAAACAATCGCCACCAAATACAGTCGAAAGGAAGCTCCAATAGTACGAGATAAAAGGAAAAAGGCTGATCCTGTTTTGTAGGAAGCAACACCAAATCGCTCTTCCAAATAAGTATAGATTGAGGTAAGATTAAGTCGATAGTACATCGGCATCAATACGGTGGCTATTACTAAATATCCTACTAGATAACCAAACACCATTTGCATATATGAAAACTGCCGTAACTCCACCCATCCAGGCACCGAAATAAAGGTAACACCAGATAAAGAAGCTCCGATCATTCCAAAGGCAACGAGATACCAAGGAGATTGACGGTTTGCCAAAAAGAAGTCTTTATTATCTGTATCTTTTCCTGTAAAATACGACACCAGCACCAATACAAAAAAGTAAGCTGCAATAATAAACAGTATGAGACTTGGTGAAAGTTGTTCAATCATAGATGTTGTAAGTTCGTTTATTAGCTAAATGTCTTTGTGGTGAAAGAGGACGAAGTTACTAAAATCTTGGAATAAGACCCAAATCTTGGGAGTATCCAATAGTAAGGTGCTATAAGCAGAATCAAAATGGCAATTAAAATTAAAACCTTTCCATCTCCCCAGAGATGGTTAATATTCTTTCAAATTGATTGTCAATAACTTGTCAACCCCTAGGTTCAAGGGCTTTGAATTTTGGCCAATCTGACGCTTGACAAATTGAAATTTTGACTCTTTCTTGTTAATCCTGCAACTTTGAACCAAAGGCCAAATCACCTGCGTCCCCCAAACCAGGAACAATGTAAGACTTCGCTGTCAACTCTTCATCAATAGCTCCCAGCCAGAATTGTGCATCTGGGTAAAGTCGCTTGATATAATTATAACCATGGGTCGAACAAACTACAGAAGCAATATGAAGTTGCTTTGGCGTACCATATTCCAATAAAGCTTTTATTCCGACATCCATTGATGCTCCTGTTGCCAACATTGGATCAGCTATGATCAAATGGCAATCGTCCAGATTAGGGCAAGAGATATAATCAAGTTTGATTTCAAAGGTACCATCCTTGTGATGCTTTCGGTAAGCAGATAAAAAAGCATTCTGCGACTTGTCAAAATAATTGAGGAAACCTTGATGTAGTGGCAGACCAGCCCGCATAATGGTGGCTAAGACAACTCGTTCAGCAGGTAGATCTACCTTAGCAATTCCCATTGGCGTTTCCACTTCTGTAGGCTTATAGATCAGTGTTTTACTAATTTCATAGGCTAATATTTCTCCTATTCGCTCTAGGTTTCGGCGAAACCGCATGCTGTCTTTCTGAATGGTATTGTCTCTCAACTCTGCGAGAAAAGTATTTGCGATTGAATTGCGATCATCTAGTATAAAGGCCATAGTTTTTGCTTTGCGCCAAATCTAGTAAAAATATTTTGGAAGTTAGCTTAGCAATTACCCTAAGTATTACACAAAAAGCGATTAGTTGATCATAATGCTTTATTTTCCTTCCCACTTTTTTCACTCGCAGAGACCACAAATGACTCATACATAAGCTGCCAACCATCCCATCCCATCAAAGACGAAAATGAACTATTATGCCAAATACTGATTAGTGTTCCGTTGACAGCTCTAACTTCTTCAATGATTTTTTCACAAGATTCGCTTGCTTCCTCTGGGCTTAATCCCAAATAGTTTTTAAGGGTCACGTCCATAACTTGAAATGGATAAACAGTCAGTTTCGTTTCCTCTTCATTTTCCAGATCATACCAAAGGAAGGGATGACAAGTCGATGCCCGGAAACCAAGTTCTTCTGCATAGCCCATTGTGTAATCAGAACGAATACCTACAGACAAGAGTCCTCGATAAGTTTCTGGAAAAGATAATTTCAAAAAATGTTGTCGACTAATATTTATGGTTTGTCCACTAATGCTTGTAAGGTCATTTGTTTCTTTTCCCAATTGATTGACATCCGAATTCGATGCGTAAGAAGGATGAAATCCAATACGATTTTCCTTAGCTATCTTCCTAACCAATTGATGCATAGCCGGATGTTCTGGTGCCGTATTTTTGTCATAAGTTCCATGTGCGCCAAACAAAAAAAAGTAAACTGCTTTTAAGCCATTCGCTTGATGCAATTCATTTAAGAAATCAAATTTAAAGTAAGGATCAGCTTGACGGCCTCTTAGTACAGCAAATCGGCTTGAAAAATTTCCAAATTGCCCTTTTAGCAAATCTCTCATAGCAGCTCCAAAGCTTCTCCAACTGTCTTTATGCAAATAAGCCCATCCAAAATCAATGTCTATGGTAGGAATATATGAATAAGTCTTTGATTTAACTGGGGTAAATTGGAACCGTTCCTTCAATTGATCGTTAATAAATATTAGCCACTGATCAACAAGAGGCTGCTGTAAAAAATTATACTTGAAAGCCTGGCTCTGATTGGCAGTAAAGCGTCCGTGCTTGTCAGCTTCAAACGGTAGGTATTCTTCGTAGCGAGTAAGAAGATAAAAAGCCATGGATAAAAAATCAAACGGCAGATCAGCTTCAGGATTATTTATAGTAAAAAAGCTTGGAAACTGATGATCTGTGGCGAATGTGATATCCTGAGAACGAATATCTGTTTCTGACATGAAGTCATGTCTAGGAATAAGGAAGGATGGGGGCTTTACACCTTGGAAACTACCATATTGAATTCGAATTTTATCAGAGGCAACAAAATGATTATAATCAATGGTAAACTCAATAGAATAGTCCAATACCTCTATAAAAAGGTGTTTGACGATATATTCAATGCGCGGATTAAGCTTTTTTGTAAAAAAAATTAAATTCATCCCATAATTTGTGGTGTAAAAAGAACGAATGCCCTAAATTCGGATTTTTTATTATATTTATAGTCTTATCCCCAAGCAAATTAATTAGCATTCATATCGAATACTAATTAACTAAGCACAAAATACTTCTATTTTCTCTTGCGAGTTTACCCTTTCAATACTTTATTTAATATTCAATTATGTCAAAAAAAGAGAACAACAACGCTACAATGATACCAGGTGATATTGGAATGATTAGAGACATTCTAATGGGTCCACAAATGGTTAAAATTGAAGAGCGTTTCGAAGCTTTAAGTGCTAAATTCCAGCAGTTAGAAGAAAATTTAGACCGAAAAAGTCAAGACCTAGAGCAAAAATCAACTCAACTAAGTTCGCTCGAAAAAGAGGTGGATACTCAATTTTCTGCCCTTGAAAAGAAACTGGAGAGCAGTGTAGAAAAGCTGGAAAGAATGATAGACAAAACGGACACTAGTAGTAAAGCTAAGCTTGGAAAAATGTTGAGTGACATTGGTCAAAAGCTCATGGAAGCCAAATAGTTAGGATAAGCCCTCTAAATGAATAAAGTCCAACATAGTGAAAAAGAAGAGCAACTGCTCAAAAAGTTACGCGAGATAATTCTTCGTGATGACCGGGCAGAGCTTAACCACTTGCAAGACTTAATTAATGATCCGAAGCAACTTTCAAGTAAGGTCTCTCCTATCATTGATGAACATATAGATTTCCTAAAACAAAACTTCCCCATTGAGTTCGAGAAGGCAGTTGACAAATTGGTTGAAAAGAAGATCGTAGAATCTCAAGATCAAATCGTCAATCTCATATATCCAAAATTGGATCTTATGATCAAGAAATATGTTACATCCATGTTTCAAAAGCTAAAGGACTCAATTGACGAACGCCTCGATAATGTAAAGACAACATTCAGCTTTAACGGTATAAAAGCTCGTTTTACTTCTGTTTTTACTGGGGTAAAGCAGAGTGATATTATCCTTACTGATATTGGAGCTGTAGTTATTGAGGAAATCTTTATTATCCAACAAGATTCCGGACTTTTGGTGGCAGTTGCCTCAAAGTCAAAGCATATAGATCAAGATGTAATAGCTGGCATGCTTACTGCAATTAAGTCTTTTGTGGAAGATGCCTTTGATAAAGGGAGTGAGGATTTGGAGATGATTCGATATGAAAATTCTAAAATCTTTCTACTGAATTTTCAATCTTATTATTTTGCAGTTTCCCTCACAGGTTCTTTATCTGAGATAGAAAAAGAGAAATTGTCAGAAGAACTGATTACATTTGCCAAAGAAGACCTCCCGTTCAATATAAACGATATTACTGAAGCGTCGTTTAAGGAGGCTTCAGAAAAACTAGATCTCAGCTTCTTTACGGAAGCACGTGCAAAAGAAAATCAAAAAATCGAGTCTCAATAATGATTAGCAAAAAGGTAATATTAACAGGAAGTTTTGGTGTAGGAAAAACATCGCTTTTCAATAAATTTATCCACGATAAATTCAGTGATAAGTACCTAACTACCATTGGAGTCAAAGTGAATAAGAAGAGTGTAAGCGTTGATGGGCAAGACATATCCCTACTACTTTGGGATATTGCAGGTGAAGTATCTCAAGAAAAAGTACCTACTTCATTTTACCTTGGTGCTAGTGCCATTATATTTGTGTTTGACCTAACCCGTCCTTCCACATTTAATCAAATCGCAGCTAATATTACCTATTTGAAAGGTATTTCTGGCAATGCCATCATTAAGGTTGTTGGTAATAAACGTGACCTTGTAGATGATGAAGATATAACTCGCATCAAAGAGACCATTGAAATGCCTTGGGACATTCTTACTTCTGCCAAAACCGGTGCAAATGTAGAAGACCTATTCCATGGCCTTGCTAAAGAGTTCATATAAAATTAGAACCAACTAATATCTAAAACTCCTGCAAAACATGAATTGATGTTTTGCAGGAGTTTTTATTTGCGCTTATCTAAGTAAAGAACTGACTCAAACGAGCATTTTATAGCAATTTCACATTGTTTCTAACTTCAAGATTTAGAAGAAATATCAGTCTTTTTTACTTATTTCGAAATTATTCCGTCCCCTTAGCTACTTTTTAGCCATTTTTATTTGCTATGACCTGCATCTTGGGTTTAATTTTTGCGTTAAAATGCATATATTAAGACTTTATTGTCGGTATTTTCAATAGCCTTTGCTTCAAGTACAACAATCGAGAATAAATTGCTGTTATAAGATTTTCAAGAACTATCACCGGAGATTATGAAAAAATCCTTATTCCTAAGCCTATTTGCCTGTTGTTTTGGTTTATTTAGCCAAGCGCAAGGCACATTTCAGCCCAAGCAATTCAATAGTCCTCAAAGCAAGGGTATTGTATATGACAAGGAATTTTCTCTTGATATTCGTCTGCACACCAATGGATTGGCCTTTGCGGCAAATTTTGGAAAAATAAAAACGTTTTACAAAACCCGTTATTACCATATTGAAATTGGAGAGATTCGCCACGCAAAGCAAGAGCGCCAAAACCGTGATTGGGCAGGCTGGAGTAACTCAAAGTCATCAAAATCATTCTTTCTAGGTAAAAGAAACAACCTCTATGTAATTAGAGCTGGTATAGGTGAAAAAAGATATTTTTCTGAAAAGGCTCGTAAAAAAGGCCTTGCCATAGGTATGAGCTACGAAGCTGGCCCATCAATCGGTTTACTAAAGCCATACTATTTAGAAATAGTTCGTCCTACTGACGACCCGCAAGAATTTGCAGTAACCAGTGAGAAGTATTCTTCTGAAAATGCTGGTGAGTTCCTCGATTTTTACTCCATATACGGTTCTTCTGGCTTTACCAAAGGCCTCGGTGAGATTCGACCACTTCCTGGTTTACATGGAAAATTAGGTGTTCATTTTGACTGGGGAGCTTTCGACGAATACGTAAAAGCCGTAGATATTGGGATTATGATGGACGTTTACTTCAAAAAAGTACCTTTAATGGTCGAAAATGACGCCATTACTAACACGGAAAATCATCCTTTTTTCGTCAATCTTTACTTAACTTTGCAATTGGGCAAGCGCTGGTAGTAGGCCTTTCAAAGTAATACTCCAATCTTTGAGTAAATCACGGAATTAGATTCACTATTAGATTGAGCGCCTTTTAAATTTTCACTTCTTCTTCTTGCCCTTTTTAGTAAGACCTTTTAAGCATACACTATATAAGGTCTAAACACTAATCACTTTTGCTTGTTGATATTGCTAAGCTATTGCTTAATACTATTCAACTTACATTTGATTATTTGATAAAATGCTTTGCCAGAAATATTATGATAGAATTACCAATCGTAGATAAAAGAGAACCTAGAAGAAAAAAGCCAGACTGGCTTCGCGTCAAGTTGCCTATTGGTGAAAACTTCAAAAAAGTACGGGCTCTGGTAGATGAATACAATTTGCACACCATTTGCCAAAGCGGAAATTGCCCTAACATGGGCGAATGCTGGGGTGCTGGTACTGCTACATTCATGATCTTGGGTAACACTTGTACTCGCTCCTGCTCTTTCTGTGCGGTCAAGACAGGACGACCTCCTGAATACGATGCTGACGAACCTCGTCGAGTAGCAGAGGCCATTTCATTGATGCAAGTGAAGCATGCTGTCATTACTTCTGTAAACAGAGATGAGCTCAAAGATCGCGGTGCAGAGATATGGCACCAAACCATCAAATCAATTAAAGAACTTTCTCCGCAAACGACCATTGAAACATTAATTCCTGATGTACGCGCTAACTGGGTAGCACTTGAAAGAATGATCAGTGCTGGACAGGAAATTGTATCTCACAATATTGAAACGGTGGAACGTCTTTACCGAATGGTACGACCACAAGCAAAATATAAACGAAGTCTGGAACAGATCAAACGTACCAAGGCTTTTGGTAAGCGAACAAAGACTGGATTTATGGTTGGCTTAGGTGAGAAGGAAGATGAGGTACTAAGAACGATGGACGATCTGATTGAACACGATTGTGATGTGCTTACTATTGGCCAATATTTACAACCAACTAAGATGCATCTAGAGGTGGCAGAATATGTACATCCTGATATATTCGCTAAATACCATGAGGAAGGAATAAAGAGAGGTTTTGACTTTGTAGAAAGCGGACCTTTAGTTCGATCTTCTTATCACGCAGAGCGTCATTTGTAAATTAGATAGTTGTTATTAAAATAAAAAGCCCCATGCTATAATTCTATAACATGGGGCTTTTTATTTAATTATGTAATTAATCTTTTTCTTCAATAATCAACTCTCGTCCTGAACCTGCAAAACCAAAGGCTTCACGTATCTTATCGTAGATAGCTGTATTTTCATAAATTCCGCTAAAAATTCCAGCCTTAGGACCATAAGCAAAAACAGGAATCATATCTGCAGTATGGTAACCTGTAGTAAATTTAGTTGCTAAGCTATCCATTCTAGATCCTTGTACAATTGAATATCCCCCCGTTTCATGGTCGGCAGTAACAATGACAAGTGTTTCGCCGTTCTTCTCTGCAAACTTATGAACCGCACCAATGGTCTTATCGAAATCAAGCATTTCAGTAATGATGTATTCTGAATCATTCGCATGTCCTCCCCAATCAATTTGAGATCCTTCAATCATCAAAAAGAAACCTTCATCACTTCGTTTCAATAAATGTTTGATTCCCATTTTGCTGGCAGCATACAAATATCCTCTTCCTTTTGAAACAGGTAAGGGGTCGGAATCTGCAGTAAAATATCCAAAATTTTTGCTCTTTGGTATAAACACTTCTCCAAGTTCTTCTGTAAAATAATCTGAAATGACATAGTTTTTATCTCTCAATTCGTCTATCAGATTCCTGTCATCACTTTCACGCCGATCAAAATACTTTTTACCTCCACCTACGAAGAAATCAATTTCAGTATCCAAAAAATCATCTGCTATATCTTCGTACATATTTCTTCGCTTCTCATGTGCAATAAATGCAGCAGGAGTTGCATGTACAATAGTTGAAGTTGCAACTAAGCCAGTTGCAAGATTATTTTCTTCCGCTTCCTCCAATATAGTTTTCACTCCAATGGTGTCGTTATTAACTCCAATTGCTCCATTATAGGTTTTGATTCCACTAGCAAATGATGTCGCAGCAGCAGCAGAGTCAGTTATGAGACCACTACTTGCGTGTGATTTATGCAAACCAATAACCGGGAATTTTTCCAAATTCAACTTATTACCATTCATGTACATCCCAGCGGTAATTTGAGTAATTCCCATACCGTCACCAATCATTAGTATGATGTTTTTTGGTTTGGTCAATCCACCATCCATATGAATATCAGGAGTTGGAGGGATTTTCCCTTCGCTAGTAGTATGTGGGCGTGGATTACATGAAATTACAAGCAGGAGTAGAAAAAGTATCGAAAGATTCTTCATTATAGTTAAAGCCTTTATTTGATTGCTAAAAATATGCGCATGTAAAGCTAATTGTTTTTAAGTGCTAGGCCAAAATTAACATACAGTATAATCGCTGAGATTTTTAATCCTAATCTATCTACTGATCATGCATAGACCAATGAATGGAAAAATTATTAGATAACTTAAATCTCTGCTTATATGAATCAAACTAACAGGTAGAGCTTACCTGGTAAAGACTTAATCACCCCTTTAAATTCCATATCTAATAATTCACTAGCCAGCTCACTATTAGTAAGGCTAAGTACTCCATTTATCTGATCAATACTAAGTTGCTCGGTTTCTGTCAAAAGACTGACAATCTCTTTCTGACTAGTGTTAAGATCTGCAAATAATGATTTCTGAATCTTTCTTTGTTTGGACTTTTTGCCCCATTGCATAACATAAGCCAAATCTTTAGCACCTTCCAATAGTGCTGCTTTATGTGATTTGATTAGCAAATTACAGCCTTCACTTTGTTTGTCTTTTATCCTTCCAGGAAAAGCAAAAACATCTTTATGATATTGATTGGCATAATTGGCAGTAATCATTGATCCTCCTTTCCTAGGTGTTTCAACTACAATCAGAGCATCACATAGCCCAGCCACCACTCGATTACGCATA
>CAKZUK010000004.1 GCA_937921775.1 uncultured Saprospiraceae bacterium | reverse complement strand
TCTATACCATTTATTCAGACATTCATAGTCAATAACGTATGCCTGATAAGAATACGTCAAACAATTTTGACGAAGATGCTTTGTAAGTATGTATATAAAAATAGTGGAACTTTTTTTAACCGCGGAGTCCGAAAGCGATTATGGAATGCGGGATCATAACTATGACAATACTGATGTACTAGTGCACATCGAAGAGGAAGATAGTTATGGCATCAAGAAGATAAAGAAATATGTAACCACCTTTTTTACTTACAATAGCATATTCGAAATGAAAACTGAACATCACAAATCAGGTGAATATTTGAAGGGTAAATATTTCTTTTTTAAAAACATGGTGCTCATTGATAATTGCTCAAAAGAAAGCATAAAAGAAGTAGTCAATAACCTCATCGATGAAGGTGATTTCAAGGACGTGTTCAAGCGCATATAAAGAAAACAGAATTTAGATATAAAAAATCAAAATATTAGGGTATGAATAATTATGTAGAAACATTGGATAACACTTATATGGCAGGCATTGAAGAAGACTTCAATGATACTCTTGAAGAATCTATCTATAGTGCAGAAGAAAGCGACTATTGGGGTTATCTAAGTGATGAGGCTGAAACAGACGATGAATTTGCGTTGGACGAAGAAAATGAACTTGAAGCCTTTGAAATGGACGACGATTTTAATTTTGGACGGGAAGAATATATTTTGGATGAGCTTACTGAATATGAACTTGATGAATGGGAAGAATCGCTTGAAGATGCTGAAACACTTCGTGAGGTTTTGCATGAAGATTACGCAGACTCTCCTTCTGAAGAAATGGAAGAAGCTCTTGAAAATATTTTAAATTCGATATCTCTTGAAGAGGGATGGAATATTAAAAAAATACTTCGTGATATTCGGAAAAACAAAACTGTTGGCCAAGTTTTGCAACAGGGACTTCCAGCTGCTGCTGGAGTAGTTGGCGGAATATATGGCGGACCAATGGGCTCAGCTTTAGCTGCTGGGGCAGCACAAAAAGCCACACAGGCTTTCGCTATAGAACCTAAAGGAACGAAAAGACCATCACGTCCAAAGAAAATCACTCGACCATCTGCACCAGTAGTACTCCTAAAGAAAACTTCACCGAAAGGCGGATCGACCGCGGCAGCAAAATTACTTCAACTCACTCAGGATCCCAATGTACTAAAAAGTATACTTGCACTTTCATTAGGAGAACATGGCAAACAAGAAATAAAGCTTGATAAAAACGGGAAAAATATAAAGGTCGGAGCAGTTATCAATTTGCTAAGTACTTTGTTGGCCGAAGCCGTGGATGACGCAGATGAACTTGCAAGAACGGGTTCACAATCCTCCTATTTGTATGATAGCGAGGGTGAGTTTTTAGTAGATCCTGCTAGTTCAGAACAAAGGGCAGGATTATTATATGAGACCATTAATGGTCCTGATTATGCCAATTACAATACTGAGTATGAAGAAAGTCTTGTAAAATCTGATGACAACTTTTCCGTAAATGAAACATTCAAGGAAAGCGAGACAATGCGAGACAGAACTATCCCGCGGGAAGATGTAAATAATTACCGCCGTTTAATAGAAGACCCCCTAAGTCGAGGCCTAACAGACTGGTGGGTAACCGACAGCGAGACTTTGAAAGTAGTCAGACAAATGGATTCTCTTTCAGATGGTGATCTTCTCGACACGTATAATCGTATGCAGAAAGATGGCCTATGGTCCAGACTCTACGAACAAGCGCCAAGATATCATCGGGAATGGCACAATTTACGGTGGAGGCTTTTTAGACTAGGGCAGCCCGTTCTAAGAAATAATCCAAAGGATAAGCGGTTAGCCAAATTACACTCAGCCCTTTCCGCCAGTAAACGCGCCGTGCAGGCGACAATGCTGGTTACCACGGATCCTAAGGTACTTGCTAAAATGAAAGATACTGAGAAATATTTTGGTCTCGCGGCCAGTGCATTAAAAAAGGGTAAAAACCTCGAATCAGCGGCTAAAGCTATATATAAACTTTCAAGAGCAGCTTCAAGATTAAACAATGTTAGGCAAGATCGCTACGCCGCTGCTCAGGCATTTGGAAATTTACTATCGGCAGCCGGTGATTTAGGAAAATTCCTACCACCAGGCCCATGGCAAGGTTACTTTACATTCTTGGGTGGATTCGAGAATTTCTTTGTCGATATGGCCTATAAGATGGATCCAAAAAATCGAGGTGGAGGGCGGTTTAGAAAATACATGCCTGAATAAAAATCAAAAACTTATAAAAACAATGGGGTTAGACTCGATTGATAGATAAAGGACGATAAAAACAGAGGAGAATTATGACTAGTTCAAACAAAACATACACCTGCCGCTGTGGCGAGAAAGTCGAGCTAGAAAAAACCATTAGCTTTTAGGAAAAGAGTAAAAGAAGGTGTTGAGCCAATAAAATTAACCGATTACGCAAACAGAATAGGTTCAATGGAAAGAAATGAAGAATTAGCTTATAAAAAAGTTGAAAAAGTTGAGCGATGTTCCAATTTCTAAAAGGATGTAATAATGCCAAATTTATTAAAAATTCTCGTGGAGAAAGACGTGATAAAATAACAGGTGAAAAAGAGAACTCAAAAGAACGGCGAGTTGAAATTGAAATTCTTGATTAACCTTACTACAAAATTTTATTAAACTTAAAAATAGAAATTATGAACGAACAAGAATTTATCGAGCAAGAAGATTATGAACTTAACGGATATGATGAATCCGCTATTGAAACAGATTATTACGATTTAGACGGCGAAGAAAGTGTAGATGAAGTCTTTGAAGACGATGACTTTGATTTCATAGAGGAAGAATCTGAAATGGATGAGTCAAGAAGACCGAGAAATTATAGACCACGATCTCGTAGAAACGCTCGTAATCGCGCTCGCAGAAACGCTCTAAGAAGAAAGGCACTTATGGGGAGTAGACCTTCCGGGTATAACTTTAACAAGTTTATTGAACGCCCAAAGAAGAAGAAGAAGTACTATAATCGTCCCACACCAAGTCGTCCAGCAAATACTAAAAATGTAGTGAAGGCATTTGCAAAGGCTAGTCAAGATGTTGAAAATACAAAAGCCGCAATTCGCAAAGTAGACGTTGATAACAAAATTCAAGAACAGAAACTAAAAAAAACGTTTAGTGCTCAGAGTAAACGAATTAGCGGCAACGAATATGCTTTGGCCGCAACAACCGTTGTAACTAAATTGGGAGATGAATTTCCAGAATTAATGGAAAACCCCATTGTACGAACATTACTTTCAGCAGCGCCCACCTTCCTTCAAAAACCCGTTAAAAAAGAGTTTTATAAAGACCCTCGTATTTTAACTACGGGCTTAACAGCCTTAATTGCTTTAGCTAAAGAGCTTCGAGAAAAAGGTAAAGAACCTGAAGTAGTACAAAACGTTACCATATCACCCCCTGTCAAGACTATGGATAAGGATCAGGAATTTACTTTCACCGCAACGGCGCGAGATGCCCAAGGTAATAAGGTTGATGGAAAGACATTTAAATGGTATGCTGATGATGATTCTAAAGTATCGATAGACAAAGAAGGTGCTATCACTTGCAAAATGATTGGAAAAGTTGAAATTTATGCGGAGGAGACAAGTACAGGCAAGTCAGCTAGTACACAGTTGAAAATTGTTAAAGCAGCTTCATCATAGTAAAGTATGGTACTCTGACCTATCACGTGCAAATATTTTAAGGTTTTTAATGTATTGATAATCAAATTAGAACCTTTATTGTCGATGACAATTTCTGATTGACTAAATAAGAACATGCCTTGGCTAAAATTTCAGTAGTAACTGGCTGGGTAGAAAAAACAGCTAAATTATGGATCCTAAGCTTTGGGAACTATTACGAAAGGGTAAGGATAATGAAGAAGTCGAAGCTATTATTCGATTAGATCAACCTCAGCATAATGTTAGCGGTTTGCGTATTGTCTCAAGATTTGGTCCAATTGCCACTTGTAGACTGAAAACTAAAGAGATAATACGTACGCGTGAAGCTGAAAACGTATTGAGCTTAAAAGCAGCTGTTCGGCTTGCTCCAGAAAAAGAACCGGATGATAGTTACGGCCAATTTGATTTTCCCAGAAATACGAGTCAAAACAGACTGCGCCGCCCCAAAGAATTATCGCAAACAGGGGCCGGCGTTGTTATTGGTATTGTTGATTTTGGCTGTGATTTCAATCACCCAGACCTAAAAAATGAGGATGGATCCACAAGACTACTCGCTTTATGGGATCAGGGAGGAAATGGCAGTACTAGTATTGAGAACAAATTTGGTTATGGTACTATTTTTACAAGGCAACATATTGATTGGGCTCTTAGAGAGCCTAATCCGTATCGGGCACTAGGGTATCAGCCAGGAATAGCCGCTCACGGTACTCATGTTACGGGCATTGCAGCAGGAAATGGCCTAGGTGGAGGTCCGGCAGGAGTAGCCCCTGAGGCCGATATTGTTTTCGTGCATATGGCTAGCAAAGGAACGGGTGGGCTTTCCAATCTTGGAAATTCCGTAAGACTTCTTGAGGCTATTGATTTTGTGACCGAAATAGCTCAAAATCGGCCTTGGGTCATCAACCTAAGTGTTGGTTTACATGGTGGTCCCCATGACGGTTGTACACCTGTTGAAATGGCATTAGATCATTTACTTCTCGGGGGTCCAAACCGTTTCATAGTTCAAAGCACAGGAAATTATTTTAATAAGGACATTCATGCTAGTGGGCGTTTAAGAGAAGGAGAGGTAAGAGCACTCAGGATTATTATTGATGAAACGGATCAAACACCGAATGAATTAGAGATTTGGTATGCAGCGGGAGATGAGTTTATAGTCAAAACGGAATCTCCGAATGGGACAAAATCAAAATCGGTAAGGTTAGGTAAATCTTCTGAAGTTTTGGAAAATGGAAGAATTGTAGGAATGCTTTACAATCGAAAGAATGATCCAAATAATTCTGATCATTTAATAAACCTCTTCTTGGATCCGATTGCCTCTTCTGGTGAATGGATTGTACATATAAAAGCCTTAAGGGCCTCAAATGGTGTTTACCATGCATGGCTAGAACGTGATGATTGCCCAGGATGTCAGCCTAGATTTGCTGCAAAACAGAGTAATAAATTCTATACCACAGGAACGTTGGCGAACGGCCATATACCATTAGTAGTAGGTGCCTATAATGCCTATTCAAGAAAACGGGAGGCACCTCCTTTTAGTAGTGTAGGTCCCACCAGAGATAATCGACAAAAACCAGATTTGGTTGGCCCTGGAGTCCATGAACTTGCGGCAAGATCAGACGCCAATCCCCACAAATGGAACTCAGAACTATATACTCGAAAATCAGGTACTAGTATGGCTGCACCACATGTAACCGGTACCGTTGCCTTATGCCTAGAAGCATCATCTCGTCCTTTGAGCTGCCATGAAATCCGGAAATTAATCCTAGGTAATACAGAAAATGTTTCCAACAATGTAAAATACCCCATCAGATATGGACATGGTTACCTTGATATAGCAAAAGCAATTCGGTCAACTTTGGCTTTATCAACGCCAAGCAAAGTCCAGAAAGAGTTTCCTACTACTAGTTTGAAAGAAGTAGTTTATCCTGAAAAGACGAACATAATGAAAGAAAAAATTAATGAAGCAATTGCTGAAATTGACAATTTATTAGTGCTATCTACTCTTGAGGGTTCAAAAATAGATCTACTTGCTGAAATCATGCAACCATCAGAAAGATCTAGGAGTACAATTTGTACTGATCCTGATGAATTATACGGCAATATTGTTTATAAGAGAAACGGTCAGATTTCAAAAACGATTGCCAAAAATTTTGAGGTCCTTGCATTGCCTGGGGAATCACTTGAAGCACCTCCCCAAAGAGGTGACCTATTATTACGTGCTGCTTTGGGTGATCCTGGATTAGGTCATGTTGCAATGATTTCGGAATCTACTTTAACTTCCGATGAGGAGCTTTCGGAGTTCGCTTTAGCATCTGAAAGTCAACAACCTGGCTTCTACTCTACGATTATTGAAGGAGGTAGTTTTCCACATACGCTTAGAGATTTTTTTGCCAGACGTATATTAGATCATAATGGAGAAATGCCTGCTGGTCAAGTACTTCTTCGTCCTAGGCTTTTTAATGTTAAGGAAAATTATGAAGAGTCATTTGA
>CAKZUK010000003.1 GCA_937921775.1 uncultured Saprospiraceae bacterium | reverse complement strand
AGACGATCAAGCACCAGTGATTACTTGTCCTCCAGGCCAAACTTTAACTTGCTTCGAAACAATTCCTGCAGCCTTTACAGATGCTGCAGATTTTATTGCAGCTGGTGGTACAATTGCAGATAACTGTACACTTAATGATGCGATCTTCTCTCAAGATTCAAATAATGGAGGCAACAACTGTCCAGGTAATGCAACAGTAGTTACCAGAACTTACTTTGTAACAGACCTTTGTGGTAATGTATCTACTTGTGACCAAACATTTACTTACTTAGAAAGTACTTCAGGTCCAGTGATTACTTCAATCCTACCAACTTGTTTCAAGTACTGTGCATCATTGGCAAACCCAATGGAAACAGATATTACTTATGATACAGATTGTTCTTACGGTGCAACTGTAAATGTTGCTGGTCCTCAGCAAATTGGTCCAGATAACTGTCCTGGTTCAATCTACCGTTACACGTATACTGTAACTGATGATTGTGGACGTGTTTCATCGCCAGTTACACGTGACTTCATTATCCAAAACGATGGACCAACGATTGAATGCCCTGCATTCAACTTGTTCTTAGAATGTGGTGACGCGAATAATGTAGATTACCTTGCAGCACATGTTGGTTTAGTAACTGCTAACTCTTCTTGTGGTAATGGTGTAACGATTAACCATTTCCCACAGAATCTTAACAACATTACTTGTAATTCTAGTACAGTAGTTACTTTCATTGCAACGGATGATTGTGGCCGTACAGCGACTTGTACAAGTATTGTAAATATTTCTGACAACACTGCTCCAGAAATCACTTCAGTTTATGTAGATGGTATTTGTAACGAAGCAGTTTGTGGATCTAACTTAAACTTTTGGTACAATGAATGGAAAGACAAAGTATTAGAAGGTTTATCTGCAACGGATGCTTGTGATTCTAACGTGAGTTTCACAACTTCTGGACCAAACTCTCCAAGCCAAAACTGTCCAGACGAAACGACTGAAACGGTTGTATCTTTCGTAGCTAACGATAACTGTGGTAACACTTCAAGTATCGAGTACAGCTTCTACGTGACTGCTCTTGATACGCCAGAGCCACCACAGACAAGCAGTATTGCTGGTTTGGTTCATACAGAATCAATGGAAGCAGTATCAGATGTAGAAGTTTACCTTTCAGGAGGAGCTAACTTCTTTGACATGTTTGTTACAGGTAATGATGGAATATATGAGTTTAACAATGTTCCATTGGAGCAAAACTATTCTATTACACCATTACACAATGAGTTCCCAATGAACGGTGTAAGTTCGTATGACTTGGTATTGATTGCGCAGCACATCTTAAGCATGAATCAATTGGATTCACCTTATAAGATGATCGCAGCGGATATCAACCGATCAGGTTCTATTACAACACTTGATTTGGTAGAACTACGTAAGATGATTCTTTTCATCAATTCAGAATTTACGAACAATACTTCTTGGAGATTTGTGGATGCAAACTTTGTATTCCCTAATGCTGAGAATCCTTTTGCTACAGCTTTCCCTGAGGTTGTTAATATCAATGGTTTATTGGAGTCTATTGCCCAAGACTTTGTTGGTGTTAAAACAGGAGATGTAAATGAGAGTGCCGTTCCAAATAATTTAACTGGTGCAGACGATAGAAGCTTTAATGGTGAGCTTAACTTCAATGTTAAGGATCAAATGATTGAAGCAGGTCAGACACAAGAAGTTGTGTTTAGCGCCAATGATTTTAAAGCAATTGCTGGTTACCAGTATACACTTAACTTCAATACAGAGATGTTAGAGTTTGTAAACGTGACTGCTGGTGACTTAGCTGGTATGAACGAATCAAACTTTGGATTGAGTCTATTGAATGAAGGTGCCATTACAACTAGTTGGACGAATAATGCGCCGCTTAGCATGAATGCAGATGCGGAACTATTCCGAATCACTTTTAAAGCTAAGCAAGCAACGCAGTTGAGCGAAGCATTGAGTGTTAACTCACGTTACACTGCAGCTGAAGCTTACGATGTAAGTACAGAAAATGGACAGTTGAATTTATTGAATGTAAATCTTCGATTCGAAGATGCAGCAGGTATTTCAGCACCATTTGCATTACTGCAAAATACACCGAATCCATTCCGTGATGAAACAGTGATTGGTTTTGTATTACCAGCATCAGCTTCAGCGACTTTGACCATCTTTGATGTGTCAGGTAAGCAATTGAAATTGATCAACGGTGACTACGAAGCGGGTTACAATGAAATCAGCTTGGATAGAGGAGATTTGGCAGAAGGTATGTTGTACTACAAGTTGGAAACAGCGACTAACACAGCATCAAGAAAAATGCTTTTAATTAATAAGTAGTAATTAAAAGGATTAATGTGGCCGGCTCCGTGAATACGGGGCCGGCTTTTTTTATAGTATAGAGTAGCTGTTCTTTACCTTTTCGTCCCCAAGCGAATCGGAAATTGTTTAAGTAAATAAACCAAAGACTTATGAAATTTTACGGTATCTCATTTTAGTGTGAAAATTTTGATTTCCACTTTAACTCTAATTTTTAGGTCACAATCGTGTCATCCAATTAGCGCAACCCACATTTTCCAAAGATGATCCCACAACAATCCCCAATATTCCCTATTTTTGTACCCTATGAAAAAAATACTTTATACTTGTTTATTGCTAGCTATGTGCTCCATCGGATTTGCACAACTACCTGACGACTTTTACGACGAAGTGGTCAGTGGAGGCTGGGAGCAACCAACGGGATTCCTCTTCGACGATACTGGAAGGATGTTCCTTTGGGACAAACCAGGCAGAGTATGGATTGTAGATGAGCAAGGGAACAAATTGCCTGAGCCTTTAATTGACCTTTCAGAGGAAGTGCTCAACTGGAGAGATCACGGCCTACTCGGATTCGCCCTTGATCCAGGATATTTGGTGAATGGCTACTTCTATCTTTATTATGCAGTAGACCATCATCATCTGATGGAATTTGGAACAGCAAGTTATTCTCCCGATACTACCCATACTTTTCAGCCGTCTATAGGGCGAGTTACACGCTACACTGCCGATCCGTCTACTAACTTTACCACCACCTTGCCCAATAGTAGGCAAGTCCTTTTAGGTGAAAGTAAAAATACAGGCGTTCTATTGCTTCATGAATCTCACGGAATTGGTTCCTTACTTTTCGCTACAGATGGAACACTCTTAGTGACCTCTGGTGATGGGAATACCTATGAAGGATTATATGATGCAGGTGGACCGGACAATGGTTCTTATACCGTACAGGCATTAGCAGAAGGCATTATGACTAGTGATTTAGATATTGGCGGTTACCGAGCACAATACCTTGGTAGTTTGAACGGAAAAATATTACGGATTGATCCCGCTACAGGAGATGGTGTTTCTAGTAATCCCTTTTACGATGCTGGAGCACCTCGTTCGGCACCTTCTCGGGTATGGGCGATGGGATTCCGGAATCCTTTTCGTATTGCATTAAAAAATGAGACTGGAAGTCATGATCCGGAAGACGGTGATCTAGGAATAATCATAGCAGGAGATGTAGGTAGTTCGCAATGGGAAGAATTGAATGTGGTGACTCAAGGTGGTCAAAATTTTGGTTGGCCACTGGAGGAAGGATATTCAGGGGCTTGGCATTATTTGGATAATCCAGCACCAGAGAATAAATTGGAGATCAATCCGCTGGCTAGTAGTGCTAATTGTAATCAGGACTTTTTTGATTTTAAACAGTTGTTTTCAAGAGCGCGCCCAGATGAGACTTACTTTTTTGGAAATCCTTGTAATGGGAATGAAAACATTTCCTCGTACGCACGAACCTTTGTGGGGCAATCACCAGTTATTGCTTGGAGTAATGCCTTATGGAACCTACCTGCTCGATCTGTTTGCTTGGGCTTTGAAGGCAACACGCCAATTGGTGTAGAATTAACAGATCCTGCCTCAACGATTGAGGGCGAACTTTTTGGCGGCTACTCTAGTATCGTTGGTGCTTTTTACGAAGGGGATGCTTATCCTCAAAAATATCACGGTCGTTTGTTTAGTGTTGATTTTGCAGGATGGATTAAGACCTTCGAAATGGATGATAATTTTAATGTAACGCGAGTAGAACATTTCAAAAACGATGAGGATGCAAAGCCTTTGCAATTGCAGTTTCATCCCATTGATGATTGTATTTATTATTTGGATTATCAACAAGCTCCTGTCTTGCGAAAAATTTGCTACGGAGGTAATCCACCTCCAGTGGCTGTCATTGAAACGGACACCATTTATGGCGCGAGTCCGCTGACGGTTCAGTTTGATGCAAGTTCATCATTTGATCCTGCCGACCAATGGATTAAATCTTATCATTGGGATTTTGGTGATGGAATGGAAAGTAATGATGAGGTGATATCTCATACCTTTACAACAGCCAACGGGGAGCCAACTGCATTTACCGTAGTACTGACAGTGACCGATAGTTTGGACTTATCCGCTTCCGCCGAAAAAGTTATTTCGCTCAATAATACACCACCTCAGGTTGAGATTACGAGTTTCAACGATGGTGATTTTTACCCCTTGAGTGGCCCAACTATTTTGCCGCTTGTCGCAAATGTCATTGATGCTGAACATAGTAATGAGGAATTGGTTTATGAATGGCAGACCTTTCTCAATCACAATACGCATAGTCATGCTGAGGCGATTGATAATGAGCCGACTACGGATGTTTTGGTTACACCAGTAGGTTGTGATGGGGAGTTTTTTTGGTATACGGTAGAGTTGAAAGTTAGCGATCCTGCGGGTTTGTCTACCAAAGTTCATCAGGAAATTTTTCCTTATTGTGGCCCGCCGATTTTTGATATGAATATGATTTCGGCTACAGCCAAACAAAAAACCATATCGATTGACTGGTCATTAAATAATGAAGACAGCATCACTGGCTTTGAAGTACAGCGTCTGACTGATTTGACTATTTTAGGGTTTGTAAATGCGAATAATCAAAATTCCTATTCTTTTGAAGATGAAACCCCTCTGCTTGGATTGAATACTTATCGCCTTAAAGTTTTGAAAGAGAATGGCCTCTATGATTATTCAGAATTGGTGAAAGCAGATTTTTCTTATGTCGATAATTTTGCGGTGTATCCCATTCCTGCAGCTGACGAATTTTTTATAGAATACAAATCTCCTGAGACGGATAAACTGCGTTTTGAATTATATAATCCAATCGGCATTTTAGTGCAAATTCAAGACTGGACTGTTTCTCCGGGAGTCAAATTTACACACAATTTTAAGACATTTAAAATGACTAACGGCCTCTATTTTTATCGTTTCTATGATGGTGATACTAAGATGTCTGGTAGTTTATTGATTCAGAAATAAGTGGTCTTTAGATCTACGGTTTTGAAAATATTCAAAAATAAAAAAAGCGAGCTAATCATAGCAGTTACACAAGGATTAAGAGAATTTAAGTATTCAATTTTAAAAAATATGATAGCAGGCTATTGACTTTTTGCAACTCAGAGTTTAACTTGCCTCTTGTAATGAAAAAACAATCAAATAAAATATCGACCAATTCAATGTCAACTATGTGTTGCTGCTGTTGTTGCGTTTCCGCAAGACATGGTTGAAGCTATTTGATATTTCAATAAAGAATTTACATTCTTTGAAAAAAGCTAAAACCATATCGGTTTTAGCTTTTTTTATGTCCATCAATAAATAAAAATATAGTGATCACACCAAATACAAATATCAATTTTCTGACTACAAAGGCGATGTGCTGCTGTTGTTATATGTGTTGTTGTATGCCTCCAGGTAGGAGTTCGGTATGTATTGTGTTCACTTAAAACTTTTGATTTAAATGACTACAGATAGCTGGAATCCTACATTGGGTTCCGGCTTTTTTTATGTCGGAGAGAGGCGAAGAGAGACCTCATTCGAATTTGACCTACTTACGGTAAAGTGGATTCACGATAGAAGGAAAATTCCGTCTTATGTTTTCTGATTTCGGTCTTTAAAAATAACAATAATCTTTTTCAACCAATTTAAAATTTATCAATCATGAGTCAGCAATTAAATTATGAAACACTCCAACTACACGCAGGACAAGAAGTCGATCCAACCACGAAGAGTAGGGCCGTCCCAATTTATCAAACTTCCAGTTTTGTTTTTGACAATTCAGAGCATGCTTCCAATTTATTTGGACTAAAAGAATTCGGAAATATTTATACCCGAATCATGAATCCGACTACCGATGTTTTTGAAAAAAGAGTCGCAGCACTCGAAGGAGGAACCACCGCAGTGGCAGTTGCTTCAGGAATTGCCGCTCAGTTCATTGCACTCAATAATATTCTTTCCGTTGGAGACAACATTGTCGCCTCACCATTTTTGTACGGAGGTACCTACAATCAATTTAAAGTAAATTTCAAACGCCTTGGCATCAATGTAAAATTTGCTGCCGACAATAACCCCGCGAGCTTCCGAAGGTTGATCGACGAAAATACCAAGGTCATTTATACAGAAAGTATTGGCAACCCCCAATTCGCTGTACCTGATTTTGAAGCACTGGCTAAGGTCGCTCAGGAACATGATATTCCTTTTGTAGTCGACAACACTTTTGGAGCCGCGGGTTATTTGGTTCGTCCAATTGACTATGGTGCAAATGTAGTGGTTCAGTCTGCAACGAAGTGGATTGGTGGCCATGGTACCAGCATTGGAGGTGTGATCGTTGACGGCGGTAATTTCAATTGGGGTAATGGAAAATTTCCCCAATTCTCAGAACCATCAGCAGGCTACCACGGCCTTAATTTTTGGGATACATTCGGAGAAGGAAATTCACTAGGTTTGCCCAACGTTGCCTTCGGATTGCGAGCAAGGGTAGAAGGACTCCGCGATTTTGGTCCAGCCTTATCTCCATTTAACTCTTTCTTATTTTTGCAAGGTTTAGAAACGCTTTCACTTCGCGTTGAACGTCACGTAGAGAATGCACTAAAGGTCGCCAAGTGGTTGGAAAAACACGAAGAAATAATTTGGGTAAACTACCCCGGTTTAGAAAGTAGTCCTTACCACGAAGTCGCTAGTAAATACTTGAAAAAAGGATTTGGTGGTGTACTAAGCTTTAAAGTAAAAGGTGGTCGCGAACGGGCCGAAAAGTTAGTCGATAGCCTAAATTTAGTAAGCCATCTCGCTAACGTCGGAGATGCCAAAACCTTAATTATTCACCCTTCATCCACGACCCACGAACAGTTGAGTTTGGAAGATCAAAAATCATCTGGTGTAGAACCGGGTTTACTCCGACTCTCTGTGGGTATCGAACATATTGATGATATCGTTACGGATTTGAATCAAGCGATTTTGGTTTCTAAAAAAGAGGAGGTTAAGGTATAGGAGGTAGGAGGTGGGAATTTGCCCGTGAATGTGTTGCTCTGGCTTTCATTTACGATCGACTCACTTTAGAGGGGAAACCTCCCACCTTCAACTTTCCACTTTTTTTCTCAAAAAAAAAAAGAAATGTCTAAACCAAAAACAATACAATTAAAAGGAAACTACGAACTAGAAACCGGAGGCCACTTAGCAGACATAGAGATCGCCTATCACACATACGGGAAGCTAAACAAGGCGAAAGATAATGTGATATGGGTTTGTCATGCGCTTACGGCAAACAGCGATGTCTTTGATTGGTGGAGCGGTTTGTTTGGCGAAAGTGATTTGTTTAATCCCAAAGATCATTTTATTGTTTGTGCCAATGTTTTGGGATCCTGTTATGGTACCACGAATGCTTTGAGTTTTTTGCCAGGAAGCAATAAGAAATATTATCATGACTTTCCGGAAGTAACGATTCGAGATATCGTGGGTTTACACAAAATTTTGGCAGATTATTTAGAGCTTGATAAAGTAGAATTGCTGATTGGTGGATCAATGGGAGGACATCAGGCACTCGAGTGGGCTATACTCGAACCAGATCGTTTTGTCCGATTGTCTCTCATTGCCACTAGTGCAATTCACTCTCCTTGGGGGATCGCTTTTAATGCTTCACAACGTATGGCGATTGCCAATGACCCGACTTGGTCGCAAAGGAATTCAGACGCAGGATTGAACGGAATGAAAGTAGCGCGATCAATTGCTTTATTGTCTTATCGAAATTTTGAAACTTATGAGGCCTCCCAGACCGAGAATAATTTAGATTACACCTTTCCCCAAAAAGCTGAGAGTTATCAGCAATATCAAGGGAATAAACTGGCTGGTCGTTTTCATGCTTTTGCTTATTGGACTTTGTCAAAAGCGATGGATAGCATGAATGTTGGACGGGGGAGGGCAGACCTTGAAAAAGCACTTTCTAGGGTAAAAGCAAAAACACTGGTAATTACTTTAGAGAATGATTTATTATTTCCAAAGTCGGATCAGTCTTTTCTTGCACGTCATATTCTCAATGCACAGCACATTGAGATTCCGTCTCTGTATGGACATGATGGTTTTTTGATTGAGACGAAGAAGTTAGAACGTTTGCATAAAGAATTTATGCAACAGGATATTAACTTATCGGAAAATTTGTTTCGGACTTCCCTTAAATACAGTCCTACTGAATAGTCATTTTTAAAGTTAAAATGAATTTGTATATTTGGGGTATATAAATAAAGCACCAAATTTTTTCATTAAACATACAAAACGATGCTATTTAATCCTTTAATATCTTTGATTAAGCAAGTAGTAACTAACGTTCAGAAGAAGAATGAAGCAGACCCAAACGTTAAAACTGCAGACCCTTCCGTTTTTGAACAAATGACTAAAAAACTTGAAACTAAAAGTGCAGAAGTGGTAGACACAGATGATGATTTGTGTGATGTACTTTGCGAAGAAGTAAATCAATCACAGATTGAAAACGAAGCAGATCCAAATGTAGAAACTGCTGACAACTCTGTCTTCGAACAGATGAAGAAAGAACTAGAAGCACTTAAAGCAAAAGTAGCGGATCAAGAAACAGCAGCCAGTACGCCAGATTCTCCTGTGGTGCCACATGCAGCTAATTCGGCAGATGCTATGATGGCTATGACGAACTCTGGTGGAGGTAGTTTGTCATTGAGAAAAGAACCAAATATGGGCTCTGCTTCTCATGATATTCGTGTTGATGATTCTACCTTGGTAAAAGTAATTGAATATTCTGACAACAAGATTATGCTGGATGGCAAAGCCTCTCGATTTGTTTTGATAGAAGCAGCTGGTCAGACTGGATGGTTGTTGGAGTCGTACTTGAATTTTAATTAAAATTAAAAGTTGGGGCTGGGAAGTGGGACTTTTCCTACTTCCCAGTCCCATTATATTTCAAATATCCTCCAGTTGATAAGGCCTAAGTGTCCTAAGTAAACTTAGTGTTTTAAAAGCGCGTTCGAGTGAAACTCTCAACTCCTTATTCCTCCACCAAATCCTGATCAAATATCTCCTCTAGCATCTCATACAATTCTGGATGCTTCTTCTTTAGTAGTCGAGGTCGCTCGAAAAAATACTCACTTAACACTGCAAAAAACTCTTCACGTCCCGTCGCAGCATAAGGATTGATATCGCTTTTACCTTTTACAATTTCTTCTAATTTTCGCTCGATCATATCAATCCAAGGAATCACGTATTGCTTTTCTAGTAGCACTTCGGGGATGCCATCTACCGTCCCATCCATCTTGTCGATTAGATGAACAAACTCGTGAATCGCAGTATTTTTCTTGTCGGTCTCATTTTTGAATCCGCGGTGTAGAGCCGTTTTGGAAAGAATCATTTTATCATTCATATAGCCTGTACCCACCATGCCCATGATGCGGCGGTCATTGTCTTTTCCTTTAGTCTCAAAATCCATGTTGAAGTTGTTGGGATAAATGAGTACTTCTTTGAGGTTCTTATATTTCCATTCAGGAAAAGCGAAGATTGGAATTACGGCACTGGCAGCCACCATCACTTTATCTTCTATGGTGGCGGTCGTTTCTATGCCCGTTATTTTTATGTTGATAATGAATTCTTTGAGTTTATACTCAAATAATTTTATTTCCTCGTGATTCAGATCTCTGTAAAAACTAATCTCTTTTTTTAGTATCGCTCGCCATTTTTTAGGAAAGGGCTTAATCGGTTTTCTCCAAGATCTACTGTACTTCTTGTTTAGCCAGTAGAGTAGGGCGATCCCTACGAGTAATACGATGACTATTTTTATGATATTTTCTTGTGGCATGAACTTTAATTTTCTAAAATCGTCAGTTTTATTTGGGGCGATGTGTAGCAATTAATTTTCGCTGAACTTTTTTCTCATCCGCAATATAAGTCTTCGTCTTTTTTACTTCATTTTCCAGCATTCCCACAATTCGCGTTACCTTGTCTATCAGGTTGGAAACAATATTAGCAGAGTGTACAATCTCTTTTTTTACAATCCAATCTGTAATCAAGCTATCCAAAAATTGGTCAACAAAATCTTTTATCTCATTAATCTGACGACTATAGTTATGGTTGTAATGATCAGATAGGTCAAAAAGTTCTTTCTCAAAATTTTGAAGATTTTTATTTGCTTGATGAATTTTACGTTGAACTTTACCTTTTACTTTAGTTCGTAGTCCAGGAGAAATACGACCATATGAGTTACCCCATTTTTCAATCTGGTCCAAGGAAACCAATATGCTTTCCAGAATTTTACTGGTTTTTTTTCCTTCACGTATCGCCTGATGCAATTCAGTTATTCTAGACTTGTGATTGGCAATATTTCCTTCAAAATGGATGATCATTTTTGCCAGTTCCGGCTGCTCAACTTCTATCTCCTTTTTCTTTTTAGTCAGCAGCTTATCAAACTGTTTTTTTGCATTAAACTTACCACTATAGCTTTGTAGTAGAATTTCCTTTTCTTGTTTCAAACTTTTAAGGCAATCAATAATCGCATTCTTTTTCAAATAAGCTTGCAGGTATTCCTGTCGCTCCTTTTCGAGTTCCTGTTCTTTCGTCCCCAGTATTATTTTGAAAATAACATACAGACTCTTACCTTCCAAACGGGTGATATCATCTCCTTCTTTTTGCGTTTGAAGTTCCGCAATTTTCAAGGCTTCTTCTTCCTGAAGAATCAAGCGATCAATATTCTTCAGATGTATTTCGATCTTCTCCTTAGCAATAATATCTTCATATAATTTTCTTAATTGTCGTTCTATTGATAGCATTTTTTGTCATTCTATTTTTGGTAAATGGGTGGGTATTTTAAACTCGAAGATAGGTTTTTTTGTTGCTTTTTGGAAAGACTAATTATAGTCTGTTCTTGCCCAAGATGCAGCACACCATTCCATTAATAAACAAAGGAGCAATAATCATACGAAATTTAACATTAACAGAGAGAGTGAAAAGGGTCGAACGAAATGAATGATGACAAGCTCACTTTTATTCACTTGTCAATTACTCGACTCCTTCGTCGCTCGGGATGACAAGCTTTCTATAGCTGATAATTTATTAAATTCATAATACAAGTATAAACAAAAAGTTACTAACAAGTATTGTTTTATAAACAAATTGTTTATACTTTTGTTTTGTCCATTGAACGAATAGACTTTCGTGTAAACAAAAAATGGACGGATGCAATTATAGTAGCAGTAACATATGATAGAAGGAAAACTGCAACTAAACACAATAGAAGAGAAAACTAAAATTACAGTTTTAAAAAACCGAATAGACGATGTACGAAAGAGCAATTCTGCATCTCGACCTAGACGCATTTTTCGTGTCCGTCGAATGCCTGAAAAACAGCTCACTGAGGGGAAAGCCATTAATTATAGGAGGAACGAGTGAAAGAGGAGTAGTCGCATCATGCAGTTACGAAGCTAGGGCATTTGGTATCCATTCCGCTATGCCCATCAAAATGGCTAAAAGGCTCTGCCCCGATGTGATTATCCTAAGAGGTGATATGGAAACTTACTCCAGCCACTCTCAATTAATCACCGACATTATTGCTGATTCAGCACCACTCTACGAGAAGGCATCTATTGATGAATTCTATCTCGACCTCACTGGTATGGATCGTTACATTGGTTGCTACAAATGGTCCAATGAATTGCGTCAAAAAGTGATCAGCAATTCAGGTTTACCTATTTCATTTGGTTTGGCAGTGAACAAACTGATCTCAAAAATGAGTACCAGTGAAGCAAAACCAAATGGCGCTATCCAAATCGCAGCAGGTACCGAAAAAGAATATATTGCTCCCTTCGCTGTTTCGAAATTACCCTCAGTAGGTCGAGTGACTACCCGAAAGTTGAGCCTCATGGGTGTACGAAGTATCAAGGTCCTCAGTGAAATTCCAGTCAAACTACTACAGCGCGAATTCGGTAAAACCGGCATTTCTTTATCAAAAAAAGCAAATGCAATTGATAACACACCCGTCGTCCCCTACGTCGAACAAAAGTCAATGTCGTCCGAGCGTACCTTTCAAACAGATACCATCGATATTCGAAAGCTCAAAACGATACTGAACAACATGTTGTGCAAACTAAGCTTCGAACTGCGTTCTGCACAGAAGCTTGTCTCCTGCATAACAGTGAAAATACGATATGCTGATTTTAACACCTATACCAAGCAAAAACGTATCTCATACACTGCCAACGATCGCATACTAGCCAACTATCTGAATGACCTTTTTGATCAACTATACCAACGACGACAGTTGGTGCGATTGCTAGGTATTCGCTTCAGCGGACTTGTACACGGAAGCTACCAAATTGATTTGTTTGAAGACAGCATTAAGGAAACAAAACTGATGGAAGAGATGGATAAAATTAGAAAACGATTTGGAACTAAGGCGCTTATGCGTGGCTCGGGGATGTAGGAGAGGGCAGCTGCTAATTCAGCTATTTTGAATGTTTTGCTCTTTCTCTATTAGGAAAGTCTTTAAATATAAAACCGAAATAAATGTAAAACCGAAAAATGATAAAGTCAAAATGTAAAAGTTTGTTCGTCAAACGCGGAGCCACGGTATAGCACCACTTTTACATTTTAACTTTTGCGGTTTTACATCTTACATTTAAAACACTATTCCGTCTTCGGACTTCGGTCTCCCAACTTTTTTTGATACAAAAAAAAATCATGCAAACAACACATACATACTACAGTCTAAGATACGGCACCCTATCCCCCAAACAACTCGTCGCAGCAGCGAAGGAGCAGGGATTAAGCACGCTAGCCCTAACTGATATCAACAACACCTCCTGTAGTTATCAATTCATAAAAGCCTGTGAAGCGGAAGGAATCAAACCCATTATCGGTATCGAATTTAGGAGAGAGGGTAACTTGCTTTATGTCGGTCTAGCCAAAAATGCAGAAGGATTTCGGGAACTTAATGAATTATTGACCAAGAGTTCGCTCGACGGTATTCCGTTGCCAACAACAGCGCCTCTGATGAAAAATGTCTTTGTCATTTATGAGAATTATCCCAAAGACATAAAGCGCTTACGTGACTACGAATACATTGGTGTTCGATTCAATAATGTGAATGCTTTGTACAGCAATCCCTTGCGGAATCATTTAGATAAACTTGTCATGTTTAATCCAGCCACCTTTCTAAATGAACAAGGCTTCAAGGTGCATAAACTATTGCGAGCCATTGATTTAAATGTGCTCATTTCAAAACTAACTCTAAGCGATCACGCTTCATTTTCTGAGCAGTTATATCAAGCAAATCACCTCAAAGGTTTTTATGAAAATTATCCTAAGATCATTGAAAACACAGCGCAACTATTCGAGGCTTGTTTTATTGAAATTCCAAGTACATTTAAAAATAACCGACAGGCGTTTACCGGATCGAAAGAAGGTGACCTGCAATTGCTGACCAAGCTAGCGATGAATGGTTGCAAGCGCAGGTATGGTGATGATCAGGAGGCTGCAATGGAGCGAGTCCGCAAAGAATTAGACGTGATTCAGCGAATGGATTTCGCAGCTTATTTTTTGATTACCTGGGATATCATTCGTTACGCACAAACGGCGGGGTATCATCACGTAGGGAGGGGAAGTGGTGCTAACTCAATTGTTGCTTTTTGTCTGTATATCACAGATGTAGACCCACTTGAGTTAGACCTTTACTTTGAGCGTTTTATCAACCCATATCGGACGAGCCCACCTGACTTTGACATCGATTTTTCATGGGACGAACGGGATGATGTGACGGACTATATATTCAAGCGCTATGGTCGTGAACACACCGCCTTATTAGCCACTTACAATACCTTCAAAGGCAAGTCAATCGTTCGCGAATTGGGTAAAGTTTTTGGTTTACCAAAAGTAGATATTGACCTGATAATCAATGAGCCATGGGCGATAGAGAAGCATCATACTTACGCAAAGCATATTTTTAAATATGGAAAATTTATTGAAGGTTTCCCAAATTACTTATCCATTCACGCTGGGGGTATTTTGATTACGGAGCAACCGATTAATTACTTCACGGCTTTGCAACTCATGCCCAAAGGATTCCCAATCACCCACTTCGATATGTACGGTGCTGAAGATTTGAATTTACATAAATTCGATATCCTAAGTCAACGAGGATTGGGGCACATAAAAGATGCCGTAAATCTCGTTCAGCAAAATCAAGGAAAAGCAGTTGACATCCACAATGTCACCAAAATAAAAAAGGATGCCCATGTACGTAAGCAGCTGCGATCTGGAAACTGTATCGGTTGTTTTTATATCGAATCACCGGCGATGCGTGGCTTGTTGAAGAAATTGCGTTGCGACAATTATGTGCATCTAGTGGCGGCCAGTTCTATCATTCGACCCGGTGTGGCGAAGTCGGGAATGATGCGGGAATACATCAATCGGTTTCATCGTCCAGATAGTTTTGATTATGTGCATCCGGTTTTTGAGAAGCATCTAGGGGAGACCTTTGGCGTGATGGTTTATCAAGAAGATGTTATGAAAATTTGTCATCATTTTGCAGGTCTTGATCTGGATGAATCGGATGTACTTCGCCGAATCATGACAGGCAAGAAGAAATCATCTGCTGCTTTCACTCGCCTTCGCGAAAAGTATTTTGAAAATTGCCGTATTCGGAATTATAGTGACAAATTAGCAAATGAAGTTTGGCGACAAATTGAAAGCTTTAGTGGCTACTCATTTTGTAAAGCACACTCTGCCAGCTATGCGGTAGAGTCCTTTCAAAGTTTGTTTTTAAAAGCCTACTATCCTCTCGAATTTATGGTCGCCGTGATCAACAACTTTGGAGGTTTTTATCGAACCGAAGTTTACGTACATGAAGCACGCATGAGTGGTGGTATCATCCATCCACCTTGCGTCAATAAAAGCATCCACCTCACAACGATCTACGGTAAAGATGTTTTTATCGGTTTCATCCAAATCCATCAAATGGAACGACGAACTTCAAATCAACTTATACACAAACGAGCACAAGGTGGTGACTTCCGAAATATTGCTGACTTTCTTCACCGAGTAGAAATCAGTGGAGAGCAATTGGACATTCTCATACGAATTGGTGCCTTCCGTTTTACAGGTCAGACCAAGTATGAATTGATGTGGGAGAAAAATACGGTCTTTGATCCACGCGCCAAACAAACATCGGATATCAGCCTCTTTGAAAATGAAGCTTACGAATCATTCACTTTACCAACTTTGGAAGAAGGCCTTCATGATCAGTCCTTCGATGAGATTGAATTGTTAGGGTTTTCCTTATGCATCCCCTTTGATTTATTAAAAGAAGAAAGTGAAACCCGTTCCAAAAAGTATCCCGAAATCACGACTGATCAATTTGAGAAGCAGGTAAATAAAATAGTCACCATCCTGGGCTACTACGTTGCCCGAAAGCAGGTCACCACGGTCAACCGAAAGCACATGAGTTTTGGAACTTGGTTGGATGTGGATGGCCGTTTTTTTGATACGGTTCATTTTCCTAATTCCCTGTCTGCTTTTCCGTTTCGTGGGCCGGGCTGTTATCGGATAGTGGGGAAAGTGGTACTGGATTTTGATTTTGCTAGTATAGAGGTGATGGAGATGGAACGTTTGGCTTATGTGGCGGATGGTCGTTTTGGCTAGGGTTGGAGCCTGTGGAGCTGACGCGTTTTCGCCAGACGGGCACGGATCTAACGGATTTCCCGTAGACCTAAAGATTAGTAAGCACTTTGCCAGAACTATCAGGGATTGCTGAATGGAGGATATTAAAGTAGAGCGCGATAAAAAAAAACACGATAAAAGGAAAAAATCCGTTCCCAATCCGTTCCATCCGTCGAATCCGTGTTTCCATCCCCGTTATACGGCAAACTAGAGCAAATTAATCCCCAGAACTCCCCACCATTTTCAAAAAAAACTTTACTATCTTTAAGCTGCTTAAAATTCAAGCAATGCTACTTACGAATCGCATGAAAACTGCAATTGTCATTGCAAAGAAAATTTAATTCTAAAGGAATTCACTAAGATCAACAACAGGCCACCGTTTATGAATACCAACTCTACTAAAAAGGTATATCTACCTTTTCTAATCTACCTCCTCTTTTCCACCTTCACAATTGGGCAAACCATCACCATAACAGGAACTGTCTATGATGAATACAAAGACCCAATGATTGGCCTCAACGTCATTCTAAAAGAAAATCCAGCAAAAGGAGCTTCGACAGATATAGATGGAAAATACACCTTAGAAGTACCTGCTGAAAATTCAACCCTAGTTTTTCAATATCTAGGTTACGCAGAGAAAGAAGTACAGGTAGGAACTGAAAGAATCATCAACGTTTACATGTCCACCGATGCAGCGCAACTGGCAGAAGTGCAGGTAACCGCTCTGGGAATCAAAAGACAAAAAAGAGAAATTGGTTATTCTACTGAAAGCTTTGGTGGAGTAGAATTGGAAAGAGCGAATGCACCTAACGTTGTCTCAGCATTAAGTGGTCGATCGGCAGGAGTACAAATCGCTTCAGCAAACGGAGTAGATGGAGGAACCACCAGAATCACCATCAGAGGAAATAATAATATTGGAGCCAACAACCAACCATTAATCGTAGTAGACGGAGTGCCATTGGAAAATGCCGCAGGTCTCGAAAACATAGGTAGAGGAGTAGACTGGGGATCAGCGATCAACAATATCAATCCGGCAGATATCGAAAGCATGAATGTTTTGAAAGGACCAACGGCCTCTGCACTTTATGGTTCGAGAGGAGCGAACGGAGTTATTTTGATCACTACCAAACGAGGAAAAAAACAAAAAGGAATCGGTATCCAATATTCGATACAACACAAAGTGATTCAACCATACCGATACAGAGATGTACAAAATGTTTATGGAGCAGGAGCACCAGCGTCTTTGCTAGAACCCACATTAGGAACCAACCCAGATGGGAATCCAACGCATTTGTCAACCAATGCATTCTATCCCGACAATGGGCCTAACGGTGAACCCAGCACCTCAACTTTTGGTTTCTACGGAACTGGCGTTTCATGGGGACCAAAAATGGAAGGACAACTCATTGAATGGTGGGACGGCGAAATACGACCTTATAGCCCACAGCCAGACAACTTAAAACTGTATTTCCAAAACGGAAACACTACTACACATAACTTATCTTTCTCTGGTGGAAATGACATGGGAACCATGCGCGTATCACTCACACGTAGTGATCACAATGCGATCGTACCCAATAGTAACTACAATCAAACAACCGTCAACATTGGCTCGCGACTCGATATCTCAACCAAACTAAAAGCAGATATTTCAATCAACTACATCAATTACTATCGACTCAATAGTCCGACTTTAGGAGATGATCACCAAAACTCTTTTTCAAAAGGTGTGCTCTATAGTTTTCCGCGAAGCTATAAGGGCTTAGAGAAAGATTTGAATATCAACGCGGATGGAACGCGTAATGATTTTGACGGCCGTTTCCCATTTCTATATGCTGGACAAGATATTTGGTGGAACACTTATAATGATAACACCGAACTGAATCGAAATAAGTTACTGGGTGCTTTGTCGCTTACCTATGATATTACAAACTGGTTGAACCTTACCGGTCGCCTCGGATTGGATTTTACATTGAATGAATTTGAACGACGATCTAAACCTTACAATAACCTGGGTATCGAAGGCGGTGCTTATTCCAATGAGTTGAATCGGGATAAAGTGAACAATAATGAATTTTTGGTCAACATGTTTAAAGACGAAATATTTGGTTCCGATTTCGATTTAAGTTTTTCTGTCGGAGGATCACAATGGAGTAGAAGTCAGTATGGTCAAAGAGGGGAGAGTAATAAATGGATCAATCCCTGGTTGTATACTTTCGATAATATAGATCGCTCATTTACTTACACAAATCAAACTTCAGATACCATCGTCATTGCTCCTGATGGGAATTTGCAAGTGACGGCACCAGATGATTTTCTAACACCGAGTGAGCTTCGTTTTGATAAAAAAATAAACTCCGTTTTTAGTTTTCTAAACCTTGGATACAAAGATTATCTATTCTTGGAATTGACAGGGCGTAACGATTGGACTTCTTCATTGCCAATTGACAACAACCAATATTTCTATCCATCAGCTTCGCTTAGCTTTATTGTAACAGAAGCATTCGATGTTAAATGGAAAGGGCTTAGCTTCTTGAAATTACGTGGTGCTTATGCACAAACGGCTTCCGACTCTAATCCGTTTTTAATAGATCGGGTTTATGATGTTGGAAATTTCGGTGGTTTACAAACAGCATCTTCTCAAGGAACTATTCCGCCAATTGAATTGCGCCCGCAGCGTGCAACTTCTTATGAAATAGGAACTACATTTGGACTCTTTGAGGATAAGATCAATTTTGATTTTACTTATTACTACATCAATTCATTTGATCAGATTTTAGATGCTCCTCTACCTTCATCTTCCGGTGCTACCAAAGTTCGAATCAATACTGGTGAGTTGGAAAACAAAGGTTTTGAAGCCATTCTAAATATCAAATTAATACAAAGAAGAAATTTCTTCTGGGAAACTAGTTTCAACATTGGACGAAACAGAAACAAGGTCGTAAGTCTTGGAGATAGTGGAGCTAAAATTCTAGAACTCGCTGACATTTGGGGACTCAATGGACCTGCAATCGCAGTACGTGAAGGTGAAGAATTTGGAACCATCATTGGTTATGATCACATTTACCATGAAAATGGTGAACCTATCTTAAATGAGGCAGGTACCCATTACTTGTTTACAGAAAATCGAGTGCCAGTTGGAAATGCATCCCCAGACTTTACAGGCGGTTGGTCTATGCGATTGGGACATAAAGGCTTTTCGTTAAGTACTTTGGTGGATACCAAATGGGGGGGCGATATTTACGCAGGCTCCTACGTGATTGGTTTGCAAACTGGGCAGAGCCCTGAAACCTTAATTGAAAGAGAAGGGGGTGGACTACCGTTTACCGATCCTGAAGGAAACGTACGAAACGTAGGCATCATTCTACCCGGAGTACAAGCAGACGGAACACCAAACGAAGAAGTGGTACACTACTATTACAAATACATTCCAAACGCAGGAGGTTGGGGACGCTGGTTGACAAGACCTGGCGTACTAGAAAACTCTTGGGTAAAACTGAGAGAAGTTTCTTTGACTTATCAGTTTCCTGAAACATTGACGTCGAGAACGAACGTGTTTCAAGATTTGAGTATATCGCTAGTTGGGAGAGATTTGTTTTACCTCTACACTTCACTGCCCGATCAAATCAATCCAGAAGGAAGTAATGGTTCAGGAAATGCGCAAGGACTGGAGTGGGCTTCTTTTCCCGGAGTTCGTTCCTTTGGATTTTCTTTGAACGCTGGATTTTAGAAGAGAAGTATTTAGGTCTTTCGGCCGCCGGACTTCACAGGTCGACCGAGAATTGATTTTGGCGTTCGGAACAAGGTATAAATGTAAAATGTAAAACCGCAAAATGTAAAATGTAAAAGTTTGCCCGCGAACGCAAAAACACTTTGTTTGCTACGATTTTCGGTCACTTTTACATTTTGACTTTTACATTTTGCGGGTTTACATTTAAAAACTTTGCTTGAAGTGATGCAGTAAAAAATCCAGACA
>CAKZUK010000002.1 GCA_937921775.1 uncultured Saprospiraceae bacterium | reverse complement strand
CTAATTTTCTTTATGTTTTGAAAGTAGAATTTTTGTTCAAATCGAGGCACGCACGGAACCTGATAGCCTTAGCTATCAAGGTGAGTACAGAACGAAGAGTTGGATAAAAAGATCTTTTTCAAAATGTAATTAATTTTATGTTACAGTGTACTTAGTCGCTACGCCAAAGTCAATTAACGGCCAGCCTGTATGGCTACAAAAGACAAAGAGAATTAAAAAGCTCGCCATTAATCTCAATTTGCTTCTTATACAAAATCTCCACTAATCATCTCTAATCTACAAGAAGCTATTCAAATTAAACGAAAGAATATTGTATTTCAAAAAAGCGCTGCTCTAATGACTGCTCAGTAAAGGCTCCTCCTTGGTCCCAAAATTAACATTTTTACTATCTTTGTCCAAGCCCCTAAATCAAGCGAACCTAACCTAAGAGAAAATGAAATTTGGTAAACTACCCAGTATAGACAAAGTGGACTTCAACTTAGCTTCCGATCCACCTCATAATCAGACTGTTCTGTCCGCTATTCCGAAGCTTAACACAAAGGCCAAGCTATATGTAGGTTGCACTGGTTGGAGCATGAAAGAATGGATAGGAACCGTTTATCCTAATGGCACTAAACCTAAGGATTACCTTAAGCACTACAGCAAGCAATTCAATACCATCGAATTCAATACCACGCATTACCGTATTCCAACGCAGGAAACTATTGAAAATTGGCGAAACGATTCAGCAGATGACTTTAAATTTTGTCCAAAAATTCCACAGTCAATAAGCCACAGTGCTGACTTAGGTTTGGTTAAGGATACCATCAAAGTATTTTGCGATGTCATTCAAGGCTTAGACTCGAAGTTAGGATGCTGTTTCATGCAACTACCTCCCTATTTTGACAAAAGTCGATTAGCTCTATTAGAAACGTTCCTAAAAGCATTTCCAAGAGAGATTCCTTTGTCAATTGAAGTGAGACATGAAAGTTGGTTTGAGAATGGAGATACTTCATTTTTTGACTTGATGGAAAAGTATGATACCTCTGCAGTGATTACGGATGTTGCTGGTCGACGAGATGTTTTACATCAAAGAATTTGCAATGCTACAACTGTGATTCGCTTCGTTGGCAATGACTTACATCCTACTGATTACGAAAGGGCAGATCAATGGATCGAACAGTTAAAAATATGGATTGAGGCGGGCTTACAAAATATCTATTTTTTCACCCATGAACCAGACAATATTCAAGCTCCAGAAATGGCTGACTATTTTGTCAAAGCTGCTTTGGAAAAGCTTCAGGTAGAGCTTCGTGGTCCTGAATTTTATGATGCAAATGATGGAAAGCAGATTAGTTTATTTTAACCTAAGTGCTAAGTGCTTTGACCTAATTGGTTTAACATTAATCGGTGAAGCATTTTTAGTTCAATTGACTAATTTTTAGGCTTCATCCTTTTGGCTGTAGCTTAAAAATTGGGAAAAGTGAGCTAAAAAGGCTCAGCGATTATACTATAAATTAATTAGGGCATAGCACTTACAATCAAAAATATATAAATATGACTACCAAATCACCGGATGAAACAACGAACAGGAAATCAATTATCATTGCTTTTGCAATTGGCTTTGTGATTGCTTTCGCAATAAGCTGGTTTTACTTTAGTAGAGCAGTCAAAGACTCCATTGGGAATCAGATTACAGCTGGCGAATTGATGGAAAAGGAAGCCGCCTCATCCAAACCAGCAAAACCAGAAGTAGTAGCAGTTGAAGCCCCTGTAGCAAAATCAACTTATGATAATGGGGATGACGAATTAGCAACACAGTTGATGTCGAATTTATTTAGTGATTCAGAACAGGGAAGAAAGCTGGCAAAAAAAGCGTTGGTGAAAAAGTTTCACGACAATCCTAAGGTGATGAAGGCATTGATTGATAAGTGTTCAACTGAGTTTGATAAAAAAGATCGAAACGATAATGGAATCTTTCAGGGTATCGATGTGCTTTCGATGGTCTCAGAAAAGTCACCCGAAACCTTGCGAGCACATAAGAAGGCGATGTATGCATTCTTTGAAAAGACGAAAGGACAATATCGGGAGCGTACGCAGGAGCGGATGGAGGCGCTTAGGCGCCGGCTGGAGTAGTGGTGAATCGTATTTTCAAGCGTTTTATAGTATTGTCTATAACAATCCATACTTCGGATTTCCGTCTAAAGCATATTCAGCTTTGCGCAAACAGTTATATTTTTTATCTTGCAAGATGGTTTTAAAGCTACTGCAAAAAAAAATCAAAGAACAGAGCCTCCAAAACAAAACAAAATGAAAGATATATTCGTCAGCTACTCTAGGAAGGATTCCACTATCGCTAAGAAGTTTAGAGATTTATTGACAGAAGAAGGTTGGTCTGTCTTCTGGGATGTGGAAATATTGCCAGGTCAGGCTTGGAGCGATCAGTTGGAGGCTAAACTAAACGATTGTAAATGCATTGTTGTATTATGGTCCGAACATTCTCTGCAATCTGATTATGTAAAGGAAGAAGCTGCAATTGGAAAAAGCGGAAAAAAGCTAGTACCCATCATGATTGGAGCTGGTATTTCACCTCCTTTTGGATTTGGAATGCTGGAAGCTGCCATGCTAAGCGATTGGGACGGGAATAAAGAAAACAGGGAATATCGAAACTTGATCAAGGCGATTACAGAACATGTGTCGCCAAATAAAAAAACAGGAACAGCTGCGGCGACACAGCAGCCAGCTCATAGCACGACTACCAAGACCGCTTCCATTCCCATTTCCAAAACTAAGACGACGACGACTTCTTCCCCTCCAGTCAACACAACTAAATCAAAAACACCACTTTTCGCGGGTCTCGGACTAGCCTTACTGGCGGTTCTTGTAGCAGGCTATTTCTTTCTCAATAAGTCCAACAATGACTCTCATACACATACGAACAACGGTAAATCTGAAGGACCAGGAATAGAGGAAGTAGGGAGAACAGGGGGAACCAATCCTCCTGGAGGCATAGACGTTAAGCCAGTAGACAACAGCGCAGCGATCAGTCGCCTGAAAAATAGTATCAGCGATATCAATATGAATTCAAAGAAAACAATTGATACACAATTGCAAGATGTAGGCAATAATAAAAAAGAGATTATAGCACCCGGTAAGTTTACAGCACTCAAGAAAACGCGTACCGATTTGGATACAAGAATGAAACAATGGGTGGCAAACGGAAGTAGTGATTTGGAACAACTCAAAGAAATCGAAGCAGATAGTAAAAAGTACCTGACAGCACTTAACGGCAGTCTAGGTGATGTCTTTAAAGTAGTTGAAAGTGTCAACCCGAAGGCTAAAAGTTTGATTACACAACTCTTCGGAACGAACGAATCAAAAAGAAAAGCTGCAAGAAATGATTTGATGAAAACATATGGAAAGGATCCTGCTGTCATGGGAGCATTAATCAAGCAGTGCAATATTGAGTTCGATAAGGATTTAGAAAACAACGGAATATTTCAGACTATCTGGGCTTTAAACGAAATTTCGAGAAAGAGTCCAGAATCTCTAAGGCCACATAAAAAAGCTTTGTTTGAGTTCTTTGACAAATCCATGAAATCATACAAAGTCGGAACCCAAGGGCAGATGAGAAACATACGAAGGAATTTGAATTAAGTATTTGTTGAGCGTACTCGAAGACTTGTCATCCTAAGCTAGCTCGGGATGACAAGATTACAACTAAAATTCAATACTCTGTCGGAAATCCTTAGCCAACAGCAATTCAATATTCGTCAACACTAAATCACCCATCGTCTCACAACGATCAAACAAACTACTCTTGTGATGATGCGATAACTCCTTGCTGAGTTGTTGTACTTTGTCACTGGCAGAGAGTGTATCTTTTCGCATCACACTAAATAATTCTTTGAAACGATCTTCGGAAGATTTTACCCGAAAACCAATCAAACTTCTTTCTTCCATCTGATACTGCCGGACTGTTTCCATTTTCATATGCTTAATCCCTAAATCAATAATTGGTTTGTTGCCTTTGAAATACTGAGGTAAGTAAAAACTCTTTCGGCCTTCATACGATTGCTGATCAAAATCAATTGCACGAATTCGAAATTGAGAACCCTCAATATCCGGCGTAATATCAATCACATAATTGTAAGCCCGCATGTCACCCAGCAAGCGCACAAAACAACGCTCATTAAATTTGACAAACTCCTTCGCAATTCGAATTTGATTAAATTCAGAATCTTCTAAATAATTTTTTATAAAATCATCACCCGGAATTCCTGCAATGTGTTCTTCAATTAAAGTGTCTTTATCGACCATAAAAGTGACACGATTTGGTGACAACAAATCTTCCAACTCCAATCCATAAACTCGAGAAGCATCCGCACGTTTCACATAGAAGTGGTCATAGTTGTCATTCAGCCGATTGATGATACGAACCCGAAATGGTTTTGAATTACCAAATTCACAAAAATCTATTCGAGCCACTTGTAGATGTTCGAGTACTTGGGTATCGCCATCTGTTTTTAAAAGGGCATAAATTTTTGTCAGAGATCGATTGATATCCGCCATGTCCGATTCACTGTAAAAAGCTGTTTTCCAAAAGGTGTCATTCCCACTAGAATCGAGTAGGGGGATCACGCTGGTAAAGCGGAGCATCTCGCGATACTCCAAAGGAAGTGGTACGACACGATTGTGCTTTTGAAGATAAGTCTCAAACTCATCATTGATCAGATAAGAAGTTTTCTTTTTTGATGGTACTAGGCCTTTCATGTTCTTTAGTTTAAAATTAATTGAGCTGTAGACTTTGACTTCGCTACTCCCTCGCTAAGTCCAAGCATTTAAATGTATGCTTTTAAATCTATAGCGACTTTCTAGTTAAGGGTACATTTCTAATTGATTGCCAAGGCATAATACATAGTTCAATTCATATATACTAGCTTCTCCTCAAATTCGTTGTGTTTATTATTGAAACAATTGTTATCTTTATAATGAAGTTATTTAAAAGCTTCAAAGCCTCCACACATAATTTTACCTATTTATAATACATAAGTTATTTATACGTTCCTTTCTTTGTAGAAAAGAAGGTGCGTTCTCTTAATTTAAAATCTAATAGAAAATGAAACACTATTTGTTACTCATCATGTTTTTTGCTTTTTGTTCGACCAATATCAATGCTCAATGTCCAGAGAATAAAAATCCTGGTGTTCATGTCGTTCAAAAAGGTGAAACGCTTTACCGAATTGCTGATACCTATGATATCACGGTAAGCCGTTTGTTGAAATGGAATAAACTGGAATATGGTACACCATTGAGCCTTTGTCAGGAATTATATGTTGATGCTTTTGCTGTTCCTGCAGGTGGAGCTGTCGAGTCTACTAAAGGCTCAACTAAATCTACTAGTGCGATCAAACGAATTCTTGATAAAGAAGTAGAAGTGAAAGAAGAACAACGAGTAAAAGAATACAATAGCGGACCTGGAAAACGACTAACACAATCGGGTAAAAAACAAGGCGGTAATCGTCATGTTGTTCAACCCGGAGAAACGATGGCTATGCTAGCTGATCTGTATGGTTACACCGAAAAACGTTTTCGCGATCTCAACGCAATGAACTCAGTTGTAGAAATCACCGCTGGTTCGATGATCCTTTCATCGGATTGTACCTGTGATCGCATCAACTATAAAGAGGATAATGGTGAGCTTGGATTTGATAATGGTGATAAAAAAGAATGGGAACTTGGTGATGGTGGTTCAACTGAAGTTAGACCTGCTGAGTTTAATAAGGAGGAAGAAAGAAAGCGTCCATCAACTTCTACCGCTCCAACAGCAAACGGAAGTACAGCGATGACTAATGTTGAATTGACTATGGTTGATGAAATCAACCTCATGCGTTCCAATCCTGCAGGATACGTACGTTATGTAGAAGCTTACGTAGCAGATCAAAAAGCAAATGACGGTTGGCCAATAGATCAAAGTGTTGTAAACGAACTGATTCGGGACTTACGTAAAAGTGCTGTTTTATCTAACTTGCAACCGCTATCTTGCATCTACACTGCTGCTCAAAAACACGGAGAAGATCTTAAAAACATCGGTTCAGTTGAACATCAAGGAAGTGATGGCCTATGGCCTTGGGATCGAGTACTAAATGCTTGCTCAGGTTTGAAAGATGGAAACGAAAACTTAGTTGGTGGTCCTGAATCAGTAAGAGAATCAGTGATCATACTATTAATAGATGAAGGGATTCCCGGTCGTGGTCACCGTGTAACCATGATGCGCCCTGATTGGAAATATGTGGCTTGCCACAAGATTGGAACCATCGGTGATATGCCTAATTGTTGGGTACAGAAATTCGGATACTAATCTTCTAAATCAAGAAGTTGTATAAGGGAATTAAACTAAAAAAGCCTGCATACCAAAATCGGTGCGCAGGCTTTTTTATTATTGAATAAATTGTGCTTTCCCTTCGCTCATCCTCAATGTCTTCGTAAAAGCAGTTACCATCTTCGTCAGCACGCAAAACAGGTAAAAGGAAAACTTCCCACTCCCTACTTCCAACTCTCAACTCCTTCCCTCACTTCCGAGCAGCACCACGAGTAGCCCGTACCAATTGCCGAGCCTCACTACGTTTCTTCTTTTTCTTATCTTTCAATTCCATCTTCTCAATCCGATTAGTCACATCCGCAACCAAGGTGTCAAAATCATGCTGCGTAATCCACCGTCCTTTTCGGGTAGGAAACAATTTTCGATAAGGGAATTTATAATTTAGCTTCAAGCTAAACTGATAAAAATAGTTTAATGATTCTCCAGCGCGTGTATACATTGGAACATCGAGTTCAAAAGATTTGTCAATATGCATACTATCCTCTGGTAGAAGTAAAGGACTCACCTCAGGATAAACTTTCAATTGTCGTTTCAATAAAAATTTCTTATTCGGTAAAGCCACTTCTCTTGTCCACCAAATATCCAACACTTTTTCCATCGCATGATAGGTCGCATCTTCTGTTGATACAACATCTAGTTCTTTTAACTTTTCATCGATCAATAAACTCATCGCTTCTTCAAATGGTAAATCACTTTTGATCGCTTCGATTCCTAGTTTTGCGCCAAGCAAATTAGAATAAGCATCCTCCACAGAAAAACTAGAAAATCGCTCCGGAAATAATGGAATAGAAGAAGCACCATACCAAGTAGCTATTTCGTGCCAAACAGAAAGGTCATAAGCAATTTTACCAGCGAGCAACATCGCATCCAGTGAATCCAAATCAGTAGGAACATATAACGTCAGCGTCTTCAATCCACCTTCATGGCCCAACTTTTGAATCATCAATCCATCCTTCTGATTTTTTAGAATTCGAGCGTAGAGGTAGGCTGTCCAGTCTGCTTGATCCCGTAAGTGACCAATATCAATAAAGCCACCTTTGTGTGTATAAACAATTCCATTGCCTTCGTCAGAATTACCCAGATAAGTATGTTTTCCCAGTTGATCAATACTACTGATATCTGTCACTCTCATACCGGGTATTACCATCACACTCATGTCTGAGCCAAAGGAACAGCAGGTTCGAATAATTCGAGGTGGGGGAGAGGAAAGTTCTCGTTCAGTCAATTCCAATCCTTTTCCGTATAAAGAGGAAATGCTAAATAAGCTGATGAGTAAAAATAAAAGATGATATCGTTTCATAGCTATATTGTTAAGAAGATCTGATTTTCGTTTAAGACTATAAAGGTACGTCCTAAACGAATTGGAAACACGTAATATTGGTCGGTTTTTATAAAAGTAGGACGAATTATGAAGAGGAATACCCCTATATGGGTATCTTATTTCCACCATTAAAAGCCTGAAATGTCAATCTTTGCGCTAAAGCGGCTCTTTTAACTATCCAATAATTTAGCCTTTATTTTAATTTTGACCCAGCACTTACTTAAGTCGTCTTAGTTACGAGCCAGATGATTGATAGTTTCCAGATTTAAAAACAAAAGGCCCAGACTCTATTAAAAGAACCTGGGCATTAAAGCAGTTTATCTGTTTATTTTCCTTTTGGAAAAATAGTTTATCGAGTAAGTTGTAACTCAGACCCCCATCCACTTTCCATTTCTATCTTATCGCAGTTGTTTAGCGTGACGGTGTAACTTTCAGAAACGATGAAAGGTATCACCGGTACGTCAGGACTGTAATCGTAAGTGATTTTTACTCGATCTCCGTAATCATCACTATAATCCATTTCCCAATCGAAGTTGGTATAGGTCGTTCCTTCATTGTCAGTAGTGAAGTGGAACGCATCTTCTGCTGCTGAACCAGTACCATCGCTGTTGAAAGTTACTGTTTCTGCAGTCGCATTATCAATTATCCAAGTCCCTATAATATTCTCTTCAATAGTTACAGTAGGATCTGTTACACATGTCTCCTCTTCTTCCTCTTCTGTGTCATCATCTTTGCTACAGCTAAAGACTAATAGTGATACCATCAAAAAGAAGGGAAGCAATTTTAATACATTTTTCATAATAACTGTTGTTTGATTTTATTAATTTAATTTTGTACTTATTTAGCTTTGTATACTTTATTTCACTTGGGGTGAAAAGGTAACCCCAAAGTGGAATAAAAATCAAAAGTAAAATTAAAATATGAATACGATATGGTTTAGCTTTTTTGATTTCTAAAACTTCTTTTTTTTGAATCTGATAGGATACATAGAAAGGAGCATATAAGCTAAATACAAGTACTCAAAAAAATATGAAAGAATAAAACTGGCCAAATCCATCCCCATCACCGGGTAAACACATCTAAGCGAAACTTCCCACCTCCAAGTTCCAAGTCCACATACTTCCCACTTCCAACTCTTTCCACTATCTTGCAGCATCATGAAAGTTTGCATAGCAGAAAAGCCCAGCGTAGGGCGCGAAATAGCACAGATCATAGGAGCCCGTACTCGACACGATGGCTACTTTGAAGGTAATGGCTATTGCGTAACCTGGACCTTCGGGCATTTTTGTACCCTAAAAGAACCAGACGACTATCAAGCTGAATGGAAAAAATGGGATTTTAATACACTTCCAATCCTTCCAGAAAAATTCGATATCAAGCTGATTAAGAACGCTGGGGCGAAAAAACAGTTTGGAATCATCAAGACCTTGCTCAAAAAAGCAGACGAAGTGATTAACTGTGGTGATGCCGGGCAAGAGGGAGAGCTCATCCAACGGTGGGTGCTCAAGCAAGCTAAATACAAAGGCCCTATCCAACGACTCTGGATTTCATCATTGACACCAGAGGCGATTCGCGATGGCTTTCAAAACCTAAAACCTGCTAGCGATTACGATAACTTATACTATGCCGGTTCCTCACGTGCCATCGGTGATTGGATTTTGGGAATGAACGGGACTCGTTTGTTTACACTAAAGTATGGTGGTTTCAAACAAGTACTTTCCATCGGTCGTGTGCAAACACCAACGCTGGCTATGCTGGTAGCGCGTTATCTTGAAATCGAAAACTTTGTACCTAAACCATTTTGGGAATTAAGCACCATTTATCGAGGTACCTTGTTTAGTTGCGAGCAAGGGCGATTTGAAAAAATGGAAGATGGCGATGAGCTTTTGCAACAAGTTACAGGCAAACCATTTACGGTGATCTCTTGCGAGAAAAAGAAAGGGAAAGAATATCCGCCACGATTGTTTGATCTCACCAGTCTGCAAGTACATTGCAACAAACGTTTTGCTTATACCGCAGAGCGAACACTGAAAATTGTACAGAAGCTATACGAGCAAAAAGTAGTGACTTATCCGAGAGTGGATACATCTTATTTGCCGAATGATGTTTATCCCAAAATTCCGGGCACTTTGCAACGGATGACAAGTTACAGTCAGTTTACCCAAGCACTTTTAGGAAAGACACTTCGCAAGTCAAAAAAGGTTTTTGATGATAAAAAGGTAACCGACCACCATGCGATTATTCCTACGGGTTACGAAAAGAGTTTGATCACCGAAGAGCAAAATGTATACGATGCCATAGCTCGTCGATTCATTGCTGCTTTCTATCCTGACTGTATTGTGTCCAACACAAAAGTTATAGGGGAGGTAGATGGCATTCGTTTCAAAGCAACAGGTAAAGAAATATTGGAAGAAGGCTGGCGCGTTTTATTTCCGCCAAGGAAAAAATCGAAAGATGATGACGGCGACTCAGATACGAAGAAAGGAGATGAAGAAAAAGTATTGCCTTCTTTTGTAAAAGGAGAAACTGGTGAGCATAAACCAAAGCTAGTAGAAAAAATGACGCAGCCTCCAAAGCACTATACTGAAGCAACCTTACTTCGTGGTATGGAAACGGCCGGCAAAAAAGTAGATGATGAAGAGCTTCGCGAATTAATGAAATCCAACGGAATCGGCCGTCCGTCTACTCGAGCAAATATCATCGAGACCTTATTCCGTCGTCGCTACGTCGAACGCAAAAGAAAAAATCTAATTGCCACCGACATGGGGGTACAGCTCATTGGGAAAATCCAAACGCCTCTCCTCAAATCGGCTGAGCTTACGGGCCAGTGGGAAAAGCAACTTCGAGAAATTGAATTAGGTGAACACAGCGCCGGGCAGTTTATTAAGGACATGAGGAAGATGGTAACCGATTTGGTTTACGAAGTACGCATGTCCAATGACAATCGGAAAATCGTAGCTGCTCAATCGACCGCAAATCGAGGTCGTGCCAAGGGGCAAAAAAGTGCGGCTCCTAGAAAAAGCACAAAAGCCAAAGCTGGTAAAGCAGATCTCACTACCCTGACTTGCCTTAAGTGTCGCAAAGGAAAATTGATGAAAGGCAAAACGGCCTACGGTTGTAGTGAATGGAATTCGGGATGTAACTTCCGTCTGCCATTCAAATTCAAAGAAAAGAAATTACCAGAAACTCAACTGGCCAGATTGATGAAGCAAGGTTCTACCGTCAAACTCAAAGGTTTCAAACAAAATGGAGCTAAGGTGGATGGCAAAGCGCGCTTCAATGAAGCCTTCGAATTGATTTTGGAAGCAGGATCTGCACCAGCAAGCTCAGTCAAGAAGACGGCAAGTAAAGCGAGCATGATCTGCCCCAAATGTAAGAAGGGAAAAATCATGAAAGGCAAAACGGCTTATGGTTGTAGTGATTGGAAATCGGGTTGCGATTTCCGATTTACCTTTGATGCGATACGGGAAGCTGCTGCTGGGGAAAAACTAACTGCGGATTTAGTTACCAAAATTTTGAAAACTTAAAGCTCGAGAAGCACGAAGAAACAAAGTTTTCGGGATTGAGCTGAGTTATAAAATGGAGTGCATATTTCATAAACCGAGAGGTTGAAAATAGGCTCGGATTTTAACGTCTCAGCTTAGCAATCTCTCCGATTTGATAAATCAAAGGGCATGCTTCATGCTTACTGACCTTTAGGAAGCGCATCAATGGCCATATTTACCATTCTGTAATAAAAAAATAAAAAAAATATTTAACCTACTTAATTAACTGATAATCAGACCGTAAGCTATTTTTAAATTCGTAGTACTAATATTTTTTCGGTACTATGTGTTGCAAGGTACTGTATTTTTGTATAGCTTTGTACTATGAGTTTGGATAATCAATTAGAAGAAGCGCTTATGAAGAGTAAGACACAAATGCGTCGCGGGGTCCTCGAGATGTGCGTTCTTTCGATCATATCGGAAGAGGAATCATATCCTTCTGATATAATAGAGAAACTGAAGGAAGTGGAGCTCATCGTAAAAGAAGGAACTTTGTACCCTTTGTTGTCGAGATTAAAGAAAGATGGCTTGTTGCAATACAGCTGGAAAGAATCAACGCAGGGGCCACCCCGAAAATATTTTCAACTGACGACTACTGGAATTGCCTTCTTGCAGGGCTTGAAAGAAAACTGGGATGACTTAGTCAGTTCTGTAAACCAATCAACGAAAAAAATTACCAAATAATGAATAAGGTATTTAACATCAATTTAGGAGGCTATCCATTTACGATTGACGAAGATGCATACCAACATCTGAACCAATATCTTGATACCATCCATGCGCACTTTAATAATTCGGAAGGTTATGAAGATATCACTTCAGACATTGAAGCACGAATGGCAGAACTGTTTCGTGAGCAAGGTAATGGTCGTCCAATCGTCACATTCAAAGTAGTAAAGAATGCGATTTCTATTATGGGAACACCAGAAGACTTTGGGGCTGAGCCAATGGCTGAAACAGCTTATACCAGTTCTGCTACTGAAGAACCCACTAAAGCCAAGTCTGGGATTAAGACAGGTAAGCGTCTGTTTCGAAACCCAGAGGATGAGGTGATCGCTGGTGTGGCATCAGGTATCTCTGCATATTTTGGAATTACAGATCCGTTGTGGATTCGAATTGCGTTTATATTGACGACGATTTCTGGTGGATTTTCGATTCCTGTATATTTGGTGTTGTGGGCTATTTTGCCAAAAGCAGAAAGTTCGACCGATCGCTTATCTATGAAAGGTGAGCCAATTAATATTGAAAATATTGCCAAAACGGTAGAAGAAGAAATTGAAGGGCTTTCTAGTAAGCTCTCCGGCTTAGGTGCCGATATAGAAACTGAGCTGAGCTCAAAAAAAAAAGATTTGGTGGAATCGAGTTTCTCCGGACGACCATTAAGAAAGGGATTTCTTTTCTAGGTAGTATCGTCTCTGGTATTATAGGTCTCATCCTCCGAATCGGAAAACCTATCATTTTCCTAATAGGCTTTGCGCTGATTATTATATTGTCCGTTCTTTGGATAATATCAATAATCAGTTTTTTTTGGGCCATACCCTTCGCAGGTTATTTCTTCAACGGCTCCTCTGCGGTATCAGCATTAGCACTCACGAATATTTTCGTTTTCTTCGGTGTTCCAATCTTCGCATTATTGATGGCGATTAGTCGACGTTTATTTAGCAAAAGCTTAAACCCACGATGGAAAGCAGGGATGTGGTCCTTGTGGTTGATCAATACGGTGAGTATGGTCATGTTAGGTATTGTTCAGGTTCGGGAATTTAATACCCATGCTGAAATTAGTCAAAATATCGATTTGCCAATCTTCAACTCCGATACACTTTATCTGAAAAGTCTATCTGATCCATCCCAAAGTTCTATTGTTAGAATCGGTGACCTTGCGCTTGGTGATAATGAATTAAAGAGTAGCCAAATTCATTTAAATTTAATAAAAAGTACAACGGGCGAATTTGAAATAATTAAAAAAAGAGAAGCACGAGGAAGAGGAACACAAAGAGCGCAGGACTTGGCGGAAGCCATTAGCTATGAACCGATTTTTGAAAATAATAGTCTAAGCTTTCCTTACGCATTTTCTATTCCAAAAGGTGAGAAATGGCGGGCACAGGATGTTCAATACACGATCAAAATTCCAATTGGGAAAACAGTTAAATTAGATTATGATTTGTCAAGAAAAGTCCGACGGGCTGACAAAAACAACGATGTAGAAAATCCTTGGATAAATGGAGGGGAACACTTTTGGACCATGGGAGAGAAGGGCTTAGTGGCTAATGATTACCTAAAAAAACATCAAGATGAAAGAGAATTCGGTTTTATCGATTACGAAGATATTCAGGTAGAAGGAATGGTAAAGGTCAATATCAAGGAGGGGGATTACTCAATTAGGATCAATGGAAAATCTCAATACACCAAAAAAGTGGATGTAGCCATACTAGGTAAACTGGTGAGTATTACAACTGATATGAATTATCACACACCACGTGTAACGGTAGAAATTACAATGCCCAAATTACGATCTCTTGATGTTGAAAAAACTGGCGAGGTTAATGTTTCTGGATTTACTCAATCAGATATGATGATTAAATCGGGGTCTCGATATGAAGTCAATGCTCTAGTCAACGTAGACCAGATGGTAATCAAACAAGACGGTCGCTCCAACATAAAAATTCGAGGTAAAGGTAAAAGTCTCAAAGCAAACGTCAATGATGAAGGCCACTTAGATGCGGAACGCTTTGCCGTCAAAACAGCTGAGGTCCGGCTGGAACATAACGGAAGAGCTAACATGGCTGTATCTGATACCTTGCGTGCTTACTCTAATGATCACGGCCATCACCACATGCGTGTGGATGGTGATCCAGTGGTGTTGATGAATGGAGAAAAAACGGACTTGAATGAATTTGTTATTGATCACTAGGAAATGGCAATTAAAGTGGCAGTGGCAATTGCAGTGAAATCACAATTACAATGCGAATTGAGTGAAAATTGAAACTACAATTGCCACTGAAACTGTCACTTTATCCCTATCTTTATTGCGTGAAACAAACGCAAAACATAAAAGTCTCCGTTGACGCAGTTGTATTTGGTTATACTTCTAGTGAAGGCCTGTCCATTTTATTGATCAACCGTAGGATCAAACCTTTCAAAGGTGAGTGGGCATTACCCGGCGGATTAGTACATAACGATGAGACGCTGGAAGAAGCGGTAGAAAGAGAGCTAGAAGAAGAAACCGGACTTCAGATCAGTTACCTCGAACAGCTATATAGCTTTGGTTCACTAAAGCGAGATCCTCGTAATCGGGTAATCGCTGTTGCCTATTTTGGTTTAGTTCGTCCAGATGCTTTTAGACCTAAAGCTGCCTCCGATGCAAAGGCTGCTGACTGGTTCAATATCAAAGAACTTCCAGAACTAGCTTTCGATCATCAGAAAATCATAGACACTGCTCTCCTCCGATTACAAGGAAAACTCACCTACGAACCTATAGGCTTTGAACTCCTTGACAAGAAGTTTCCCTTCTCCGAATTAGAGAAATTATACAAGACCGTTTTGGATCGTCCAATCGATCGCCGCAACTTTAAAAAGAAGATTATGAAGTTCGGATTTTTGGTGGAAACCAATCAAAAACAAAAGCACGCTGGCTCCGGTCGACCCGGATTTCTCTACCAATTCAATGAAAAACGCTATTTCCAACTAAAAAAAGATGGAATTAATTTCGAGATCTAACTAATTGATCTTGATTGATTTAGGTTAATGGAATCATTCTAATGTAGAATTAATTTTAAAATCAATTTGCGTCTTTTGTACGCAAATACTATATTTGTGTAAACAATACGCAAATTAAAATGACTACAGGAGTAATTATCGCAAGGTTTCAAAGTCCATACTTACACGAAGGTCACAAGAATCTGATCGAACGGGTACAGGAAAAACACGCCACATTAGTGATCGTACTAGGCATCAGTCCAGTCTCTGGATCGCGCCGAAATCCATATGATTATTTTACTAGAGAACGAATGATCAAAAAGGAATATCCCAATTTGGTGATACTGCCACTTTGTGATCATCCTTCGGATGAGAGCTGGTCATCGCAACTCGATCAACTGTTGAGCAATACTTTTCCACATGGTTCTTTTGTGCTCTATGGAAGCCGGGATAGTTTCATCAATTATTATCACGGAACTATCGATACAATTGAATTGCTGGATAGTAGCCCCGCTAACGGAACTGACATACGTAAGGAGTTATCAGAACGAGTGTCTGAGTCACCAGATTTTAGAGCAGGAATCGTATACGCTTATTATAATCAGTACACCAAAGTTTATCCAACAGTCGACATTGCTGTTTTCAAAAATGATAAAACAGAAATCCTTCTTGGGAAAAAAGCGAATAGTAACAAATGGCGTTTGGTTGGAGGTTATGTTGATCCGGAAGATGCATCTTACGAGGTGGCAGCGAAGAGAGAGTTGCAAGAGGAATGTGGTAATATAGAAGTGAGTGCATTTATCTATGAAATGTCACATCGAGTTGACGATTGGCGTTACCGCAAAGAGCTTGATAAAATCATTACAACTGTTTATAGTTGCGATTATATTTCAGGTATTCCAAAAGCGCAAGATGATATTGTTGATCTAAATTGGTTGTCGATTGAACAATTACCTGACTTAATAATGGAGGATAAAATCACAGGAGAACATCTACCCATTTTTGAGAAACTAATAGAAAAGTATTTACTTGTTCATGACTGAGCAGGTTTAAAAACATTTCTAAGAGCGATGCGGTCAAAACATTAAGGCAATTGCATTCTTGGCCGGCCTGTAAAGTACGGCAACCGAAACCTAATTGGAATTTACATAAAGCACTTTTAATAGGAAGCCAGAGTCTCAAGCACAATCACCAAACAAAGAAATACAACAACAACAACAATTCTAACTAAATAATAAAAAGATGAAAAAGAATAATTTATTGCTCATGGCTGATGCCTATAAATATTCGCATCACAAACTGTATTACCCAGAAACGAATCAAATCTACTCCTACCTCGAAAGTCGAGGAGGTAAATTCGAGGCAACCGTTTTCTACGGTTTACAGTATTATCTAAAGGAATATTTAGAAGGCCCAGCCTTCAGTCAAGAAGACTTAGATGAGGCAAAATTATTTATGCCAGAAGTCTTTGGAAGAGATGATGTTTTTGATGCTTCAAAATTCCAATACATTCTAGATAAATACGATGGTCATTTACCAGTCCGTATCAAAGCAGTGGAGGAAGGAACCGCAGTCTCAGTTCGCAATGTTTTAATGACCATTGAAAATACAGATCCAAATTGTTATTGGTTGACAAATTTTTTGGAAACACTATTGATGCAAATTTGGTATCCAATTACTGTAGCGACCATTAGTAAAGAAGTAAAGAGATTAGTATTGAAAAACTATGAAGAAACTGCCAGCGAAAAAGCAATCGCAGCAGGAGTTGATTTTGTATTGAACGACTTTGGGTTTCGAGGAGTAAGTTCTGTAGAAAGCGCAGGCTTAGGCGGAAGTGCTCACTTGATTAACTTTAGAGGAAGTGACACCATCACTGCATCTGTTTTTGCAAAATGCTATTATGATGCCAAGGAAGTATATGGAAAAAGTATTCCAGCTACAGAGCACAGTATCTGCACTTTGCTCGGAGAAACAGGCGAATTAGATATTTTCAAACACGTACTCAATAATTTTCCAAATGGAATGGTAGCTTGCGTTTCTGATAGCTATGATATTTTTAGAGCCTGTGAAGAATATTGGGGAACTGAACTAAAAGAAGAAATACTGAAGAGGGAAGGAACACTAATTGTCCGCCCAGATAGTGGAGATCCAGTCATGACCTTGTTAAAGATGTTCGAAATATTATTTGACAAATTTGGCTACAGCCTAAATGAAAAAGGATACAAAGTATTGCCACCACAAATTCGTGTAATCCAAGGCGATGGCGTCAACTATGATTCTATCGCTCATATTTACGAACAACTAAAAGTTGTAAAAATCAGTGCTGAAAATCTAGTCTTCGGAATGGGTGGTGCATTGCTGCAAAAGCTAGATCGAGATACGCAGAAGTTTGCACTAAAATGTTCGTATGCAAAGATTGATGGAAAAGATGTTGTCGTTCAAAAGAATCCAACTGAGATAGATGCAGAGGGAAATGTGAAACCTTCGTTTAAAAAATCGAAAGGTGGTCGTTTGAAATTGATTTTCCGAAATGGAGTTTATGAGACTGTTCAGGAAGGGGAGTATCCGGACTTTGAGGATCACTTGAAAACTGTTTTTGAGAATGGGAAGATTGTTAGTGAGCAGACTTTTGAGGATGTGCGTGAGCGATGTGAGGTAGGTGGATTTTCTTTGGTTTAATAATTCTTTAGTTTGGGTATAAAAAAATAAAAATTATGATATTAGAAGGAGGAATAGGAGATGCATATGGAGCAGGATTTGAATTTGCAGATCGAGAATGCATCACAAAGAATAACGATTTAACAAAGTATGTTCCTCATCCGAGGGCAACAGAGAGATTTAAAAAATATACAGATGACACACAAATGTCAATAGGTATAGTAGAATTACAAATGGGAGGGGAATTGGGAGAGAGAAGTAGAGATAGATGGAATCCAAACAGTTGAAGCTCTAATAACAATTTTACTCGGTCAAAGTGATTTGAAATCAATGTTGAGAGAAAGCGTTAATTTCGGTGGGGATGTTGATACAGTGGCTTCATTAGCACTGGCAATAGGAAGTCAAATGAAAGAAGTTGAAAACAATTTACCGAAATGGTTAACTGAAGATCTAGAGAATGGCAAGTATGGACGAGATTATCTGATTAGTTTGGATAAGGAATTTTTAAGGATTTAGACGCAAGTCTACTACACGAACAAAAAAATATTTGAATCTTCTAAATCAAGTTAAGCCTGTAGGAAATCCTGTTAAAAGAAAAAGCTCCAGCCCCCAATTTGTCATCCTGAACGAACCGGTCTACTCGGCGCAGCCAGGTAGAGTCGAAGGATCCAAGTCCTCACTTCTCTAGACCAACAAATCAAACAAAACCCGATCATCATTCAAACCTTGAAAATTAATGCCAGCCAATTCCATTCGTTCCACTAACTGCGCATAATCAAAAGCATCCTTTAATTCAATCCCAACCAAAGCAGGGCCACTATCCCGATTGTGTTTTTTGATGTATTCAAAATGAGTAATGTCATCGTTAGATCCCAACACATTTAAAAATTCTTTCAAGGCACCAGCACGTTGTGGGAACTGAACAATGAAATAATGTTTCAAACCTTCGTAGAGTAGTGAGCGCTCTTTGATCTCCTCTGTTCGAGTAATATCATTGTTGCCACCACTAACAATACAAACAACATTTTTTCCTTTTATTTCTTCCTTGTAAAAATCAAGCGCAGCTATGGTCAAAGCACCAGCAGGCTCCGCCACAATCGCTTCTTCATTGTATAGTTTTAAAATGGTAGAACAAACTTTACCTTCAGGCACCAAGATGAAATCATCAATCACCTGTCGGCAAATTTCAAAGGTAAGCTCACCCACACGTTGCACAGCCGCACCGTCAACGAAGGGGTCAATCTTTTCTAAAGTAAGCAACTGCTTTGCTTTGACAGATTCGTACATACCAGCAGCACCCATAGGTTCTACACCAATTATTTTGGTATGTGGACTGAGTTGTTTGAAATAACTGCCCAGACCAGAAGCTAAACCGCCGCCGCCAATTGCCACGAAAATATAGTCGATCTGTGTAGGACAATCTTCCAAAATTTCTAATCCAACTGTAGCTTGTCCTTCCATGACTTTAGGATCGTTGAACGGATGCACAAAAACTTTTTGATGCTTCTCAGCATCTTGCAAAGCTAGGCGATTGGAAACATCAAAAGTGTCACCTTCCAAAATTAGTTTAACCTTGTCTTTACCAAATAGTTTGACCTTTTTGACTTTTTGCATCGGAGTAGTGGAAGGCATATAGATGGTGCCTTCAATCCCGAGCTTGTGGCAAGCAAAGGCAACACCTTGTGCATGATTTCCAGCACTGGCACAAATAACCCCACGGCTTCTTTCTTCTTCAGAAAGACAAACCATTTTATTATAAGCACCACGAATTTTGTAGGAACGAACGACTTGCAAGTCTTCTCGTTTTAAAAATAGTTGGCAGTCATAAGTTTCCGACAAATTGTAGTTAGACATCAAAGGCGTGTGCTGGGCCACGCCTTTGAGTCGAACTTGTGCTTTGTGAATATCTGCGATATTTACTAGCGTGCTGTTTGTTGCATTTGTTTTCATTTCTAGGAAACAGATTTTTTCTCATTCTCAGGACGAAGCGAACGAACGACTCTCCCCGTTTGCCACATTTCAGATTCTCTCAGTTCTTTCAATTCTTCGCTTAGTTTTTCGCGATAGTCTGTTTGACTATTGGAGTCAATAGACAATTGTGCTTCGTTGCCTGATTCAACGCTATCGTATAAGTCTTCAAAAACAGGAGCTACAGCGTCTCTGAATTTTTTCCACCAATCGAGTGCACCACGTTGGGCGGTAGTAGAGCAATTGGCATACATCCAGTCCATACCATTTTCGGCTACGAGTGGGTAAAGCGATTGTGTTGCTTCTTCTACCGTTTCGTTGAAGGCTTCAGAAGGGGAGTGACCACGTTTTCTGAGTAGGTCGTATTGCGCAGCAAACAAACCTTGGATCGCACCCATCAATGAACCACGTTCTCCAGTCAAATCACTATGTACTTCTTTGTGGAAAGTGGTTTCAAATAAGTAACCAGATCCGATTCCGATTCCCAATGCAACCACTCTTTCTTCAGCGCGACCAGTTGCATCTTGATAAATAGCGTAACTAGAGTTTAGGCCTCGGCCTGCTACAAACATACGACGTAAACTGGTACCAGAACCTTTTGGTGCTACTAGAATAACATCTACATCCTTTGGAGGAACGATGCCAGTTCTCTCATTGAAAGTTACCGCAAAGCCGTGAGAAAAGTACAAAGCTTTGCCAGCAGTTAAATGTGGCTTAAGTGTTTCCCACATGGAAATCTGCGCAGCGTCTGATAATAAATATTGTATCACGGTACCTCGACTCGCCGCTTCTTCAATAGAGAATAAAGTTTCGCCAGGTACGAATCCATCTGCAATTGCTTTGTCCCATGACTTGGAAGGGGAGCGTTGACCAACGATTACATTGAATCCATTGTCGCGTAAGTTTAATGCTTGTCCAGGTCCCTGTACACCATAGCCAATGATTGCAATCGTTTCGTTTTTCAGAACTTCGTGTGCTTTAGCTAAAGGGAATTCTTCTCGTGTTGCGACGTTTTCTTCTACGCCACCAAAGTTTAATTTTGCCATTTTGTTATTATTATAAATTGTCTAAAGATTTTAAATACGTGTTGAGTTGTTCCATTGGTTTTACAATGGCGACCCTTCCAGATCGAACAAATTCGAAAATACCAAACTGTTGAAATTCTTCAAGTAATGATTCCGTTTCTTCTGGATGACCCGTTTTTTCAATGACGGTATATTCCGGTTCTATTGAAAGAATTCTTGCGTTGTGCAAACGAATGAGTTGCTCTACTTTGTCTCCATCAGAGAATGCTTTGGTTGGAACTTTATACAATGCAATTTCTTGATGAATGATCTCTTCGTTGTGGTAATAAAATGATTTGATTACATCAACTTGTTTCTCAATTTGTGCAACCACCTTTCTAACTTCCTCTTCCAGTAAGGAAACTACAATAGTGAATCGGTGAATGCCTTCAATAGAAGATTTGGAAGCGGTTATACTATTGACGTTGATGTGTCGCCGGGTGAAGACCGACACGATTCGTGTAAGTAATCCGATTTTGTTTTCCGAAAAAACGGATATAGTGAATTCTTTCATTTTTATAAAAGTTTGAATTTATTTTTTTAATTCTAATTCTCTCGCGTCCTATTCCTATTCAAGCCGAACTTCAGAAACAGAGGCCCCACTAGGAATCATAGGAAATACATTTTCTTCCTTCTCTACCTTCACATGCAAAAGATAGGGTCCTTTATGATCGAGCATTTCTTGAAGTGCAGCATCCAGTTCCTTTGGGTCTGAAATCGTTTTTCCATCAACACCAAATCCCTCAGCGATCTTCACAAAGTTTGGATTCTTAAGCGCAACAGAAGAGTATCTTTTGTCAAAAAACAATTGCTGCCATTGACGAACCATACCTAGGTATTCATTGTCGAGTAAAACGATTTTTACACCAACATCCCATTGGTCGCACATGCCCAATTCCTGTAAAGTCATTTGAAACCCACCATCGCCAATAAAAGCAATAACTTCCTTTTCTGGCTTCGCTAGTTTTGCACCAAAGGCAGCTGGTAAACCAAATCCCATCGTACCCGCACCACCAGAAGAAACCCATTGATTGGTGTCTTTGTAGTTGTAATATCTGGCAGCGATCATTTGGTGCTGTCCAACATCCGTTACCACAATCGCTTCTCCATTTGTCATTTTACTAAGCTGATGTACCACCTGTCCCATCTGGATATTCCCATTCTTACTCGGGAGAATATCTCGATAGATGACCTTATTAAATTCCATTTGCTTAAGCGCTTCAAATTCAGCCAGCCAGTCCGGATATTTCTTTTTATGAACCAAAGGAATCAAAGCTTCAAGAGCCAATTTAGCATCAGCTAAAACGGGAACATCAGCCTGTACATTTTTATTAATTTCAGAAGGATCAATTTCGATGTGAATGATTTTTGCTTGTTTGGCGTATCGTTTCAAATCACCTGTTACACGGTCATCGAAGCGCATTCCGATAGCAATCAAAACATCACATTCATTGGTTTTAATGTTAGGAGCATAGTTGCCATGCATGCCCAGCATACCCATGTGTAGCGGGTGGTCCGAAGGAATTGACGAAAGTCCGTGAATGGTGCAGCCCAAAGGAATCCCCGTTTTTTCAACGAAAGTTTTAAAAGCCTCTTGAGCATGCGCAATCTGAATTCCATGACCTGCTAGGATAAATGGTTTCTTAGCTTCATTGATTAATTCCGCCGCTTGCTTAATCGCAGTTTTGTCCACTTTTGGATTGGGATGATAACTTCGAATCGCAGGTTTTTTCGCATAAGAAAATTCCAATTCACCAAATTGAGCATCCTTAGTAATGTCTATAACCACAGCTCCTGGTTTTCCAGAATTAGCGATATAAAAAGCTTTCGCAAAAACCGCAGGAATTTCTTCCGCTTTGGTAATCTGGTAATTCCATTTTGTAATGGAGGTGGTGCAGCCCACTACATCTACTTCCTGAAACGCATCCGAACCGAGCACACTACTATGTACTTGCCCAGTGATACAAACAACTGGTGTAGAGTCCATCATCGCATCTGCAATTCCAGTGATCAAGTTGGTAGCACCGGGCCCTGAGGTTGCCATGCAAACCCCCGTTTTTCTCGTCACCCGCGAATAACCTTCAGCGGCATGAATAGCCCCCTGTTCATGTCGTGGCAGTATGTGTCGAAGCTTATCTTGATAATGATAAAGTGCATCATAGACAGGCATGATTGCACCACCCGGATATCCAAAAATCGTGTCCACACCTTCTTCCAGAAGACATAGTAAAACTGCTTCAGCACCTGTTATTGTTTTTTTAGAAGTTGTATCAGCCATGTTGGCGATTTTTTTATTGTCGATTTTCTTAGTCATTTTATTTCTTTTATTTCTTTTATTTTGGTAATTCGAAAGGCGGAAGAATTAGAATATTTCCCGTAGTGGCGGAGGCTGGGTTAAATGGCCAAATGCTCTAATTCCGCCACGTTAGCGCGCCATTCTAATATCCATTCCAATCCCAATTCATCACCCATCAGTAATGCACCCATCACTAGCCGAAGAAACACATTTCGCATATTTCCGAAGTATCCCACTATCCGGAATATTAGTAGGAGGTTTCCATCTCGCTTTTCGTGCGGCAATCTCTGGATTATCCAAATGCGCTTTCAAAATATTATTAACCGCATCAATAGTAATCATATCGCCATCTTCAAGTAAGCCAATCAAGCCACCAACCTGTGCTTCAGGAGTGACGTGGCCCACCACGAATCCATGTGTTCCGCCAGAAAAGCGACCATCCGTAATTAGTGCAACTGCACCACCAAGCCCAGCTCCCATTATAGCAGAAGTTGGTTTTAGCATTTCGGGCATACCCGGAGCACCCTTTGGGCCGATGTATCGAATCACGATGACATTTCCGGGATCTATTTTTCCATTTGAAATAGCAGTGTTGGCTTCCGCTTCGCTATCGAAAACTTTGGCAGTTCCTTGAAAAGTCTCGCCTTCTTTGCCCGTTATTTTTGCGACAGATCCACCTTCGGCTAGATTGCCATATAATATTTGAATGTGTCCAGTTTTTTTGATTGGAGCATCAAAAGGTTTGATGACGTCTTGACCTTCAGGTAAACTGGGGACATCTGCCAAGTTCTCTGCAATCGTTTTTCCGGTAACGGTCAAACAATCACCATGGAGGTAGCCATTTTCTAAAAGTAATTTCATGACAGCAGGTACACCACCAACAGCGTGTAAATCTTTCATGAGGTATTTTCCGCTGGGTTTTAGATCCGCTAGGAAAGGTGTTTTGTTGCCAATGTTTTGAATGTCGTCGATGGTGATGTCTAGTTCTACAGATTTTGCCATGGCGATCATATGAAGAACAGCATTGGTAGAACCACCAAGAACAGTGATCAGCGTTATTGCATTTTCGAAAGCCTCTCGCGTCATGATGTCGCGAGGTTTGATATCTTTTTCGATGAGCATGTTTATTGCAGCACCGATATTATCGCATTCGTCTTGTTTTTCTGGGCTGGTGGCTGGGTTGGAAGAGTTGTAAGGGAGGCTCATGCCTAAAGCTTCTATGGCAGAGGCCATCGTGTTGGCAGTGTACATACCTCCGCAAGCGCCGGCGCCGGGACAAGCATTTTGAACCACACCTTTGAAATCTTCGTCGGATATGGTGCCAGCAATTTTTTGGCCGTAAGCCTCAAAGGCAGAAACGATATCGAGTTGTTTGCCTTTGTAACAACCTGCATTGATGGTGCCTCCGTAAACGAGAATCGCAGGTCGATTGAGACGCCCTAAAGCCATCATAGCTCCAGGCATATTTTTGTCGCAACCGACAACGGCCACTACGGCATC
>CAKZUK010000001.1 GCA_937921775.1 uncultured Saprospiraceae bacterium | reverse complement strand
AGATTGACGTATACTCCGACTCCAAAGCGGAAACCATCATGGCATTTGGACTAGATTGGAAAGTCGATAGTACCTTGTTTGAAAAATACAAGACGGCCTACAAATTAGATTTAGAAGCATGGAGTGGAGAAGATCATCATTCGTTGCCTGTTCCTGCCATATTTGTGATTAAAGAAAATATCGTGGAGTTTCAATATGTAAATCCAAATCATGCGATTCGATTGAAACCGGAAACACTGCTCGCCGTTTTGAAGACCTTGTAAAGAAAACTTATTAGATAATAGCGTTTATGAACAGAGAACTAATATGGAAATTATCTTTTATTTTGGATCGTTCAGCAAAATGAAGTTTACAACTTCTGAATAAACAAAATATTAGCTCCTTCTATTTTGAAGCACCTAAGTCCTCTGCTCTTCGGATCAGAGGACTTTTTTTTTCAAGACCAAAGCAAAGCCGTCATGGCGATAGCTCCTCCTCCAGGGTTTGTTCTTTGCCAATTGTGTTGGGCTTGAAGAGATTGACTTAATAGACTTATGATTAAGAGGATTAGACTTACTTTGTGCATTTATTTGTATGGTTTTATTGGCTAAAGGTAGTTGTTTATTTTGTTTTAGGAAGCTCGTATTATTTTGCGATTTAATTGTTATTCAATATGGGGAAGATTTACTATATTTAAGTTATAAAGCGCTTTGAGCTATAGGTCGACAATGCCTAGAACATTAGATAGCATTTAGTTCAAAAAATGCTAAACACGGCAACTTAGCCAAACTTATCATTCATCAAAAAATCAAACTATGGGCTTATTTTCAAAATTATTTGGGAAGAAAAAAGACACTAAAAAATTTCGTAATAGAACGAATGAACCAGTCGTAGTTGATGTACAAAGTGAAGATGAAAAAATGAACTGGGCGATAGAAAAATCAAGACTAACGCTACACTATTTTGAGGATTGCCTAAAGTCTCCTAAAGAAGGTCAGCAATATTTTTCAATCAAAGTGAAAATTGAAGAAAATGAAAAGGTAGAGCATATTTGGCTTTCAGATCCAAATTTTGATGACGAAGGAAACTTGTTCGGAATAGTTGGTAATGAACCTATTGATGTAAAAAATATAGCTTTAAATCAAAAAATAGGTATCGACAGAAAACTTATTTCTGATTGGATGATATTAGAGAATGGCCGTCTTATTGGAGGTTATACAATTAGAGCGATTCGAGATGATTTATCAGGTGATCGTTTACAAAACTTTGACAAAGGACTTGGCGGAATGTTTATTGATGAAGGTGAAGATTACTTTCTTCCTTCCCATTCTAGCCCAGAAGGCGCTATAGTAAAAATTGAAAAAGCATTTGATGAAGATAATATTGAAAAAGCAATTGATTGTAAAGACTTTCATAAAGAAGCGGAATTAATGCTTGCAAAAATGGGAAGCGAAGACCTTGGAGAGGAAGTTATTCTCCAAACGGCAGAAGTACTTAAACTTTCATTTATCAAATCTCTTCAAGAGAATGGAATGCCTAAATTTAAAGGAATTAAAAGGGCTTTCCCAAAGAGAGAAAAAATTAGTAGTAATCATATGATCATTACAGAAGTCTGTTATCATCCTGATGGTGGAAAATCAATTCAAAGGTTGAATACTTACAAATCTGATAACGAATGGAAGGTATTAAACCCTGAAGGATAAAAAAGATTCAGTCGACCCCCTCCCACTCGATCCACACAGTGTATAACTAAAGCACTTGTGTCTTAAAAAAAACGAGCAAGCATATCTAAATTAAAATTAGATTCAAAAAAAACATACCATGAGACAATTGTTTTGCATCTTAGTCCTAATAGCTTTTATAGCTTGTCAAAAAGACGAAAAAAGAATTGAGTTAATTGACCAAGAAAATTTATCGCAGACGCAGATAGATTCTATTTTAGAAAAATTCAGATTCAAATATGAAAAACCAATAATCCTAGATAGCAATGACCAAGTACTAATTCCTATCTCGACAGAATTCATTCAAAAAAGAAAATCGTATAGCAAAGTTAGCTATGAATACAATGAATATCCAAGGTATTGGAATGTACTATTCTATAACACAAAATCAAATGAAACAAGATTATTGACGGAAGATAAGTATAGAATTTCAAGTATTTCAACTAAAAATAATGCAACGGAACATGAGCGAAAATTAAAATCATTGGACGGAAAGATTCTTTACAAAATTGGTGATATCGACTATAACAAAGACAGAAAATTAAATCAAAAAGATCCTGAATTTTTATTTATTTCAGAAATTGACGGAACCAACTTGAAACGAATTTCACCAATAAATGAAGACTTAATACACTATGAGGTCGTACCAAATTCTAATCAAATAATCTTAGAGACTAGAAGAGATATAAACAAGGACTCCCTATTTAATAAGGATGATGTCTCTATATGGTATAGAACAGAACTCATTGATAAGGAATGGCAAATTAATGAAATGATTGATTCATCTTTTAGACGAAAAATAGAACACCTGTATTTCAATCAATGGCTATTGAAAAAATAAAACGAGACACTACAAAAAATATGATAGAATTATACCTAAAGACAAATGAAGTGAAAAGGCTGAACACTATCGGTGAAATTGACTATCATGCTAAAGACATCTTTAATATCCGCATAATTGATTACACGGAGCAAGTACTAAAGGAGATTTCCAACAAATTTGATATTGATCTATCCATCTTTAATCAAAAAGAAGATATTGAAATAAGCTCTCATTATTTAAAATCAAATGACCAATTATCGTTTAATTTTTCAATACCTAATTATAACTCCGATACTCTTTTTAAAGAAGAAGAAATATTCATAATCATCAAAAAGCAAGTTGTCTTTTATTTTTTATCTTCAAGTATTGATGAAAACTTTGTACAACTAACAAAAACAAGATATGACTTCACTAGTATAAATTTTAGTTCTCACCTAGAACACTTTGTATTTCAAATAGGAATAATTTCGGATTATTATGCTGACTTAACAGAAATCATTTCCAAAAGAGTAAAGCAGTTTTATGAAAATATTTTAAACTCAAAAAAGTTTATTTCAAAGGACTTAGACTTAATAATGATCCTAAATTTTAATAACCTTTTGATAAAGGAATCGATCAGTAATTTTCAAAGAATCCTTCATTTACTTATACAAAACAAATTTGAGGAAAAAATAATAACCAGTAAAATAAATTTAGAACTAGATGATATTGCAGTAATTTCAGATCACATTCAATTTAACTTTGACAGACTCGATGATTTGAAAGAAAATATAAATAGTAAAATTGATTTAGAACAAAATAGCATATTTAGAACGCTAACAATTATAACTGTTTGCATCTCTTTACCAACACTCATTGCTGGAATATATGGAATGAATTTTAAAAATATTCCTGAACTAGGATGGCGATTTGGGTATCCCGCTGCAATTGGCTTGATGGTCATAAGTTTAATAATCGCAGTAGTTTATTTTAGAAGGAAAAAATGGATACGATAAACATTTGGAGTATGAACTCTTATCAATAAAATGAACACGATGAAAGAAAAATGGACTCCTGGCAAACAAAGAGATAGAAATGTCATGGTCTATTTTAATTTACCAATCAGATTCAAATTACCCGCACAGGGCTAAGTAAGTGCTTGCACTAAATTACCTAGATTTCTATTTGCAAAATATTGCAACATTGTATCTATAGTTTGATCCTACTTAATTGTACTAAACTTAGTAGCAATAAGAAAGCCCACCGTTAACAAAATCTACAAAAACAATGAAAGACCCTGAAATATCAAGCTACCTAAGCAGAATAAAAATCGATGATTGCAATCCGAATTTAGAGGGATTGGCCAAGTTGCAAGATAATCATATGGAAAACATTTCATTTGAAAACTTGGACATCGTCGTAGGTAGAAAAATTGCATTAAACTATCAGCATCTTTTTGAAAAGGTGATGATAAAAAAGCGTGGCGGGTACTGCTTTGAACTCAATACTTTATATGCTGAACTATTAAAAGCATTAGGCTTTTCTCCAAAACCGGTTCTTGGAAGGGTTTGGCTAAGCAACCCAAAACTAATGCCCCCGAGAAATCACTTGGCTCATCTAGTTGACTTGGAAGGAAAAACTTATATCACTGATGTTGGTTTTGGAGGACTTATTTCCAGAGTTCCTTTAGACATCAATGTATCTTCTCCAGTGAATGATAAAGATGGGATGATTCGCGTCGTTAATATTGCTGACCACCAATTTATGATACAAAGACAAACGGAAAAAGGATGGATGAATCTATATAGTTTTGAAAATGTAGAGATTAGTACCGAAGATATATCCATCTCCAATTACTATATGTCTACGCATCCTAATTCACATTTTTTCTTTCATAAGTTCGTTGGGAGAAATACCCCAGATGGAAGAATCGCACTCTTCAATAACAAAATTTCAATCCGAAAGGGGATCAAAGTTGTGGATAAAAAGCGAGTTGACTTTGGGCACGATTGGCTTGAAACAATCAATAAAGAATTCGCACTTAATCTTGACTTCTCGGATAAGGAGATGGCTATTTTATTTGAAAATGATTTGGTGAACTAAGTGGCTACAGTTACATTGCAACAATAAATTTACATTAACACAACTTTCCGTCTCACCACTCCCCCATTCTCCATGCGCAATACCACAAAGTAAATCCCCTGTAAAATGTTTTCCCCTGAAAGATCAGCGAACAACTTCTGTGCACCTTCACTCAAGCTTTGATCCAACAGTTGACTCACCTGCTTCCCGTGTATATCAAACAAATCAATTTCCACCTTTCCTGACTCCATCAAATCAAACTCAATATTCAACACACCTTGACTTGGACTTGGATAAACATTTAAGGACCCCGTCTCTACCAGCAATTTTCCTGTGTGACTAAGCACACCAGTGTAGTACAGAATAACATCATTATCACCCCAGTCTTCTTGTTCGAAATTCAAAATCTGTGCTTGCTCATCTTTTACAACTATGGAAGATAAAGACTGTCCATTATTTACAATAAAACTGACATTATCATCTAAGTCTGTATTAGTTGCCACGACTACATTAAGCACATTTCCTTGCATCTGAGTATCAAATTGAAAGCCATCTCTCGCCTTCCAAAAATCTCCAAACAAGTTCATTTCCATAATGTAAATATCATTTGGCAGTTGGTCTAAATAGTATGCCATCCCATGCAATTTATAATTACGATTGGGATGTATCAGCAATAAAGTTGGTGAACCATTCGCTATATTTTTAAGGGTTACATCCAACCAGATGTCTGCTTTATCCAAATAATTCATATTAGAAATAGGATCAGCATGAAAGACATCTGAAATGGTAACTGGAATTTCGTATACAGACGAAATATCTCCACTAAAGCTTCGTCCCTTTTTATTCTGAAATGGAAAATGAGTCAGCACATCACTAGCTGAAACGGTCGAATTATATTCATATCCCAAGTCTTCTAGTACGTCTACCAAATATTTCGGAAAAGCCAAATGCCCTGCACGAAAACTTCTGATATTCACTCCAATGTCAGTTTCTAATTCATTTTTGGAAACTTCACATTCTCCATATACCGTTCCTCCTACCGTAATATCACCGTCATTATACGGAGCATAATTCGCGATCGTATTCCCTGCTTCACCGATAGGAAAAATATCTTCATCTGCAAAATCAAAAAAGTGACCAACGGAGTGCGAACCAAAGGTATGACCGCGACTTTTAATGTAGTCCATCGTTCCTTGTCGATTCAAATAAAAGGCAGTCATTAAGTCATCCGCAAAGTAGCGAAGCGTGATATTATAGCTAGCTTCGATGTTCTGTTCGTATTCATATTCCACAAACACATCTAAAGTATCCATTCCAGTATTGCTATCCACATCATGTGTGATCATTAAAGTTGCCGCAGAATTACCGGGACTTGTATGTTTCCAAACCGCGTAAGGATTGTGTTCGGTATAAAGCCCTCTAACGAAAAGAGAAAATACATCCGAGGCCGGCTCAAAGCCATTGGAAGCGATTCGCTGCGCTTCATAATCCCGATTGATTTGATTTCTCAATATCACATCTTTTAGAGAAAGTCCAATCGCCACTGCTTGTCCATTTCCATAGGCATTTCGGGTCACCGCAGAAGTACCATCTACAAAAGTGGCTAGCGTCTCAGCCGTAGTCGGTTCATAACCCAAGGTTTTATAAATTTGAGGATAAGTTGATTTACCTAAGGGGATCGTCCACTCTTCTGGTTGATCAATCCACTCCAAGGCCCCCATTGGTGAGGCAAGATCCCAATTGATTTCAAATCGAGCAAAATCACTTTCGTAAGCTGCTAGCCCAAAAAGCGCAAACAAGTCTTCATCTTCCACTCTTGGCGCCAGCAATATACCACCATCTTCTACAAAGGCTATCAATTCCGTCTTTTCTACTTCCGTAAAAGTAGATCCTCCAAGAAAGGAACTACAAAATATCATCGTGTAATTACTCGCCTCTTCCAAATCCTGCGTAAGGATATAATTTATTCCAGCAACTTTAACCATATGCTCCGCTGAGAATATTCGGGCATTATTCGTTTCATTATTCCTTATACTCAAATCTAGGATGGCAATCCCCCTAGTTTCAGTTTGAGCATTTAAAGAATTGACAAGAGAACTTATCGTAAAAAGGATTGTAATAAAAATACATTTAGTCATAGTGCTGCGATTACATGAAAATTAAAAAGAAGCATACTTACAGAAAGTATTATATTTCTAGTTGTGAAATTGAGAAAGAAGGCTAAGCTTGAATAGAAAACAGTCAATTCCCAAGAAAGAGGGCTCTAATCGAATGGAATTTTTGGATGCTCACATCCTGTGTTTTGTTATTGAGGGTTCCGAAATACGGATTTATAATTTTGTCGACTTACTATCCGTTTGTGCGGGGCTGCACGTTTTCTAACATAGCAGAATCAATAATTAGTCCAAGGTAGAACTTAGACAAGCAAAAGATCTTAAATAATTCATTTTAGCTTTATTCTTAAGAGCAATCATACTGCTTTGTTCGTTTCTCAAAGATGCCATTTAGATAACTTGGTCCCCCAAGGAACTTTCACCATTTAAAATAAATTCACTATCTTTCGATGGTGCTACTCATTCTAGGCATCTACAAAGTACACAACAAGAATAGCCGATAGCTACGATACTGCACCTATGCAGGAACATTCGTCATCAAATAAAATTAACCATCACCAACGCATGAAAAATCTTTACTTATTTTTATTCCTCTTCCTATATGTCCAAAACGGAATTGCTCAATTTGCTCCAAATTTCACCTTAGTAGATATCAACGGGGAGTCACACGAACTTTACGAATATCTTGATGAGGGCAAGATCGTTATTCTCGATTTTTATGCGGTATGGTGCAACCCTTGCCAAGTAAATGCTCCGGGAGTTGAAGCAATTTGGGAGGAGTATGGACCGGATGGTACGGATGAAGTTATGATCCTTGGACTTGAAGGAGATGACGACTCTACAGATGATGAGGTAGCAGATTATGCTGTTGATTATAACTCGTCTAACCCACAGATCAATAACACGGAAGACGTCATGGACCTTTATAGCATTCAATACTACCCCACCTATTTGATGGTATGTCCAGACAGATCCTTTGAGCCATATGAGGGTGTAGGACCTACTGCCATTGAAGCGGCTTTGTCTTTTGGCCTAGGCCTTTGTGCACCTTACTTGGACTTAGAACTTGATGCGCGTATTTTCGAATATAACAGTTCTACTACACTTTGCTCTGAAGAGACAACACCAAATATTACCTTGATGAGCATGGGCCAACAAGCACTAACCTCTGTAACGATAAAAGCTTACTTAAATGGCGATTTACAAAGTACTACAAATTGGGGAGGTAACTTATCTGTATTTGAATCCGAATCCGTTTTACTTCCAACAATAAATGTTAGTGGTGTTAGCAATCCGGAAATAATGGTTGTACTAGAGAATCCCAATGGCATGACTGACCCCAACCCTGACAATGACATGCAAACTGTTGCTATCGAATACGGCGGTGCCACCACCTACGAAACAGACAGCATACGTTTTGAATTAGCATTTGATAACTTCCCGCAAGAAACAACTTGGGAATTTCTCAACTCCGTTGGAGAAGTCGTTTTGTCTGGTGGTGATTACATTGGATTTCCCGATTTCTCTCCTCCTATTGACACCTTCATCCTTTTGCCAAAAGGCGATTGCTATACCTTTAATATTTTTGATGCTGCATCAGATGGTATCTGCTGTGCTTATGCTGACCCCGGAGAAGGTTATTGGAGAATCTATACAGACACATTGGAAGTTATTGCAGAAGGAGGCGTTTTTATGGATCAGGAATCAGTCATATTTGGAATAGCTGGTGATGATATTATGCTTTCGCAAAACGAAGAAAAACCTAGTAGCCTTTCTATCTACCCAAATCCAGCAACTGAGCAAGTAATTATTGAATATGGTAGTTTGAACTACAGTTGGGAAATCATTGGTTTGGACGGACGTGTTTATCAAAACGGCAAGTCCAACAACTCAAAAAATACGATTGTCAATATTTCTAACTTAACAAGCAAAGGAGCTTACATTTTAAAAGTAGCAACAAAAGGACATGTTGATTATCAAAAATTAATGATTTATTAAAGCTGAGATTCAGTAGGCATACTTTAGAGTTTATGAACAGATAATTAGTATCGAGCAAGGTTTAAAACTATTGCCAATAGCAATGTTGTTCATTGTCAAGTAAATGATCCCAATGAAAGAAAATTTGATACGATCCTACAAGTTCAATCTTCAATATGTGAAAGAACTAGTTTGTGATGTTGACGAAAACATGATGACCAAATCTCCTTCCAAAGGTTTAGAGAACCATCCTGCTTTCACGATTGGACATCTTGCTTCAGCAGCTGCCTTAACTTCAAAATACATAGGCGGCCCATACGAATTTGATGCTACTTGGGAAAAAATATTCAAAAGAAATGGTCCTGGTGACCCTAGGTATCCAGAACCAAATACTGCTTTATACCCCAAGAAGGATGAACTACTAGGCGAGTTGACAAAGCAACATAAATTAGTGGAAGATCTAATCATCAATCTAGATGAGGCACGCCTTCATGAAGCTGCCAAATGGCGGTTTGATACTTATATGTCAAGTCTAGGAGATCTATTGTTATTCATGTGCGTAACGCATGAGTCAATGCATCTTGGGCAATTGGCTGGTTGGAGACGGGCAATGGGCTTTCCTTCTGCTTTAGCAAAATTATGAGCGCCTTTCTATTGATTAGTAAAGTTGTACATTTTTTATACTGAGTTTAAAAACGGTAAGGCCCTAAGCTTCTATTCACTAAACAGACAAGATCGATTCAAAACAAATCAATACATGCCATCAAAACAATTAATCCTAATTCTTCTTGTTGCCCTCACTTTTTTCAGTTGCAAAGTCTTCCAATATGCCCCTGTTTCTGATGAAGAAAAACAAAGTAAACTAAACGCCCAAAGCAACATAGAAAGAAAAGATAAAAGTGGAAAATGCTATGCAAGAGCCCAGCCAAAGAATAGCTATGAAACGTATTTTAAAGATTATGCCATCTACACCGGCAATGAATCAGAAGAAACCGTTGACCTTGAATATGTTGAACTCATCATCAAACCTGCTTCTACAAAATGGGTAAAAAAGAAAGCAGACATAAACTGTATTTCTGAAAATCAAGATGATTGTTTGGTTTGGTGTCTTGTTGAGATACCGCCAGAAACAGAAGCGTTTACTATATTAATAGATACCACTCAATCAAAAAATTATGAAGTTAAAAGCCTTCGATATGAAGAGCTGTCTGAGCAAGGAGATATCGTTATTAATGTTTGGACAGCCGTTTTGTGTAAAAGCGATATAACGGTCGATGTCATTACACAAATTCAAAGTGCACTCGTAGCAGAAGAATATTTGACTGCGCAAACTGAAGCTACCTTTAATGATCAAACGAAAGAAGCGCTAGCTGAATTTCAAAGAGACAATAACTTAGCGGTTGGACAGTTAGATTTTGAAACGTTGAGTATCTTAGGTGTTCAAATAAAATGATGTTAAAACTAAATCTTCAACATCTGTCTTCCGTAAAGATAGGCTCAAAAAACTAGCCTCTCCTAGTCCGTTTGCGAATCCAATTTCTGAACCAATACTTCATAATTCGCCTCAATCCAATCACCTTCACGCTTAGCTCGTAAAGTATTTCTTCCTATTCGCTTCCGAACTACCTTCCAGGCTTCTATAGCCTCCTCCTTTGAGTAAAAATAACTGTACCAGTCTTCTGATATTTTAGATTTCTCCGTCACGCCAATTCCACCATCATAAATATTCAAAACACCAGAAGAATTTACCGTTGAAAATCGACGACCTGGATTATCAATTCGTGCCTTAAATAAGTAACGAACGTGTTGCAAATAGTTATCAGCCTTAGCCGTTAACTCCTTAGAAGATTCCTTATCCATTTTGCGAAAACGCCATAAATTGTTCTTTGGATGAAATGGATCCTCCTCTATATACTGTGCCGTCTTTGAATATGGCTCAAGTGTTAACGTTCCTGCATTTGGCACCCTAGCTACCAACTGTGTTTTTCCATCCTTTCTAACGACTTCCAATTCGCGAAATGAAGTATACTTTAACTTATTTTTAAAGACAATCTTATTCGATCCCTCATCCATCGTCCACTCAAATTTTTCACATTCTGAATGCTCAATTATAGTCCCTGTATTATCCGAAAACAAACTGATGTAATATCCCTTCGAACGCATCTTACGCTCCTTATATTTCAATGGATTATCCTCCTCCGGAAAACCAGTTCGATCAATCTCTTTCAATTTCCAGATACGGCTTACAGAACCATCATCCTTCTCTTCAAGGACTGTAGTATCCGCAGTTGAAGATCCAGAACTAGTGTCAGAATCACCACAGGCAAATATTCCAAAAAGGAAAAAGGAGAACAGAAGATAGGTTGTGTTTTTCATCATTGATCGTATCAAGCTGCCTGGCGGCAAATGTTTGATTTAATAGTTATTATAAATACTGAGCTACCTGATTTTTGGGCCAGTATTTCAGTGCGCAAGATACAATGCTTTTCCTAAAATGGAAACATTGGTCTTATAACAACTAACAATGTCAACTATAAAACCAAAAAACAAGGGTGTACAAAAAAAGAAAGGGGCTAATAAAGCTCCCCCTTCCAAAATTTATAATACTTCTGTATTACTAACTATTTTTAAACGAATACCCGAAAATCCCAGATAATCGATCCTTTTTTGATGAACCTTGAACGAATTTTCTTTAACTCATCCTTCGGTAATAAACTTATGAAATGCATATTTCCTTCTTTTTTTTAGCCGTTTTCACTAAAAAGAATGATTTCATTTACACACAACAATGTAATGCTAAACTTTTTTTCTTTTTTATAAAAATATGAAATTACCGCAACCGTTTGCGGTACCGTTTGCTGTTGATAACTTAATATTAAAATCTTATCTTTGACCTAATGAAAAGGTTAACTATAAAAGATTTGGCTAAGATGTTGAACATTTCGACCTCAACAGTATCCAGAGCACTCTCTGACCATAAGGACATTAGCGATGCTACTAAACAACGAGTTCGGAAATTAGCAGATGAGTTTAATTATTCGGCCAATGTACATGCTCGCCTTTTCAGAAAACAAAATTCGGGATTAATTGCCTTAGTACTGCCAGAGGTCAACATGTTTTTTACACCCAACTTAATAAAAGGCATTAACAAAGCAATTGCTGCTTCTAATTATTCACTTATTACATTCCTATCAAATGATAGTTATAAAAAGGAAAAAGAAATCATCAAGCAATGTCTAAATTGGGCGGTAGAAGGTGTACTCATTTCTTTATCAAAAGAAACTTATGACCTAAGTCACTTAGAGCCACTGACTAAATCTCAAATCAAATGCGTATTGTTAGATAAGGTTTTGGATAATGAACACTACCCTTCTGTAACGATTGACAGTAATCAAGCAAGTAAAAAAGCGATTGATTATTTAATTAAAAAAGGACATCGAAATATTTTGGGTATTTTCGGCAATCCCAACTTTAGTATCTCCCAGGAGCGGATTAATGGTTATAAGGAAGCGATGAAGGAAAATAACATTCCTGTTTTGACTGAAAACATTATTTGTGTTGACAAAAATACAGATCTCGATTATATTCTTCCTCCTATTTTAAATCACAATAAAAATATCAGTGCCCTCTTCACCATGTCTGATGAACTCCTCGCTAAGAGTCTCTACCATATCAATGCGCTTGATTTAGCTGTGCCTAGAGATCTTTCTATCGTATCGATAAGTGATGGAGACTTCCCTTATTTGACACATCCTCAAACCAGCCATATAAAAGATTCTGGAAATAAAATGGGCCGAACTGCCTGCAAATTTTTACTCCAATGTATTTCCGAGCCCTCCACCAATTTTGATTCGGGACTGCTTGTTTCAACCAAATTAGTGGAGTTAGGTTCTGTTGCTGAACATAAGATTCCATAGAAAAGATTAGATTAGAGATTGGCGCCAGAAGAAAAGCGAATATTAACAGATCCAACCATCTTTTGGTGGAGCAATATTTACTTGTAATTTCATTTTCAAAGCCCTTTAGATGCATATCTTCGCTTCAAAACATCCAAGCGCATCCGATGATGCCGCTGCAAAAGAACTGGATAAAGATTACCCAAAAGATTGAAGCCTAAAGTGATAATTCCTAATACCACTTTTCCAATAACAATCAAATAAACAGCAATAAAAGTCAAAAGAATCAAGGGAATAACATGTCCAAACTCAGACTTTTTCGATTGTACATCAAAATTGGTAATTCCACTTGCTGTTCCATCAAAATGCTTAGCCCTTAGTTCCTTACTTCTCCATAGCGTAGCCAACAACATTTTCCGAAAGCTTTCTACCCCGACTAGTTTACATAATTTCTTTAACTTTCGTGGCGCTCTGATTCGATAATAAGCATTGGGCATCAATCGTTCCGTTGGCCAAGCAAAACCTGCAAAACCAAAAATCCCAGTAACAAACATATTGATAATCCAAGCAATGAAGATGGTCAAAGCCAAAGACTCTATTTCAAACTCATCAATCTTTGCCATCAATTTGTACGTTTGTAAAATAAGAAAAACGGACATTAGTGTAAGAGCTATTTTTTTGACCATTAATTTTATTGAATTATTTTGAACTAAGGTAGTAAATTATCTATGTAACTTAAGTTGGCAAACTAGAAGGCTTTGCTTTCTCAAAAGGCAATCATTACATCACAGGTAAAATCGACAAATCATCTGGTTCTAGTTAAAAATGATCCTCCTTATTATTTCGAATCACATTAATAATAAAAACCACCACGATCATAAAACCAAATAGAACAAGCAGTTCTATAATGCTAACCGAAATAAATAATAGTAAAAAAGAAATCTTTGTCATATTTTTTTTTGTTTTCGAACAAAGCTAAACATACATCCGTTCTTTCATCATCCCTATCCAAGTTACAATAAGCTGAATTATCAAATTCAAGTATATTAAACGCATCACACAAAATACAAAAGCCGAGGCTATTTACTAGCACCGGCTTCCGTATTTTTTTCTTTACACTTTATCGCTTATGGACAAAGCGCCACAGTAAATGTACCGTTCAAATCACTCGTTGAATTTGCAAAAGCGTCAATTCTTCCAGTTATTTCTGTTGCAGTTACGGATAAAATTTCAACACCACCACAAGTCGCAATATCTGCATTCACCTCGTTCACAACTGTCGCATCATTAAACGTTACTGTGTTACCAGCAGCTACTCCAAGATTGTAGACACCTACCTCCTTAGGAATAGAAAAAATGATAGATAACTTTGGCTTATCAAAGTTGAAACCATCACAAGGATCCCCCATTACGGCCTCTCCATATAAATTGAATCTATAATTATTTGCATCTGCAAAATCCTCTTCAGCCGTTCCTTCTACTATTGTATAAGCAGTCCCCATAAAAGAACCTGTAGCAACTGCACTTGCAAATTCAGGCACACAAGTATCTTCTGGTTCCGGATCATCACCGTCGTCACCACCACAAGCAGTAAAACTTAATGTTGAAAATAGAGCAGCACAAAGCAATAAGCTCCATTTCAATTGTTTGAGTTTAAACATTTTTTAATTTATTTTAATTTGAAATAAGACTGCAAAGATATTGGATTTAGAACTAATAAATAGTTAAACTTTATGAAAAGACTAAATTTTACTTTTCCATAATGGTTCTTTGACAAATTCCGTAAAAGAACACAATGATAAAATAAAATCTACCTTTCCTTCCCATTTCGACCGACCCCACTTTTTATCAGACTAACAATAAGTAAATTCATTGAAATTCAACTTAACTTAGCATAGTGAGCATTTATCATACGTTTCATCATTCTAAATGAACAATGAAGCTTACATTTTGTCTTAATCTTTGCATTACTTAAAGCAGCTTCTCTATTAGGAAAAACTTAAAACCATCACGCACAGCATGAAACAAACACTTTTACTCCTCCTCGTATTAGTCTTCTCTACTTCCCTATCCGCTCAGTACCCAGGTGGCGGTGGCGGCAAATGGAAAAAAAAGGAAAAGAGCATCAAAGGAAAAATCACCGGAAAAGTCCTCGATCCACAAAATAAACCTGTAGCTTATGCTACTGTGGTTTTGACAGACACTAAGACCCAAAAGCAGGTCAACGGAAACATTACCGACGAAAAAGGAAAGTTCAAAATCAAAGATGTTCCAACAGGAACCTACACCCTAAGCGTCTCTTTCTTAGGCTATCTCACTAAAGAGATTTCGGAGGTGAACCTAACTCTTGGAAAACCAGATTTTAGTGCTGGAACGATTGCGCTCGAACAAGATAATCTTACCCTTTCTGAAATAGAAGTAGTGGAAGAAGCACCTTTGGTTGAAACCAAAATTGATAAAATAGTTTACAACGCAGACAAGGACGTCACCAACGCAGGTGGCGATGCCAGTGATGTACTCCGTAAAGTCCCAATGCTCTCTGTTGACTTGGAAGGAAATGTCTCACTAAGAGGGTCTCAAAATTTACAAATATTGATCAATGGAAAACCATCAGGAATGTTTGCCAACGGAACAGCTGATGCACTAAAAATGATTCCTGCGGATCAGATCAAAAGTGTGGAAGTCATCACCTCCCCTTCTGCTAAATATGATGGTGAAGGCTCCGGCGGTATCATCAATATCATCACTCAAAAAAAACAGGTACAAGGCTACAATGTCTCCGTCAACGGCTCCTTAGGAACTCGCCAAAACAATGGTAACATTGGTATCAATGCAACTAAAGGCCGACTCGGCTTCAACGCGAATACTGGCTTCTGGCATTCTTGGCCCAATGATGGAAATCTCTCGTTTATCAGAGAAGATTTTGACGGAGAACAATTAATTTCCAGCTATACTCAATCTGCTGTCACCACCTCCTCTCGAACTGGTTTCTTCGGAAATGGTGGCCTCAATTATGATATCAATGCTTATCAAAACATATCTTCCTCCATCAACTTTAGAGGCTTTGCGTTTAACACAGAATCTTCGAATCCAGCAACCTATATTCCAGATGTCAACCAATTGTTTTCTGAAATGACAAGTCGTGACTCGGATGGAAAAACGCTGAGAGGTGGCTTTGATTGGTCTACTGATTATCGTCGTACCTTTGCAGAAGAAGGCCGAGAATTTACTGCCGCATTTTTATTAAATGGAAATGTAAGTAACCTCGACAGTGACATCACTTCAAGTAGCAACGCTTCTGTTCTTGATTTTGTAGAACGACAAGAGAATCAAGGTAACAACAAAGAATACACTGGTCAGATTGATTACGTTCACCCTTTCGGGGAAAAAGTAAAACTTGAGATTGGAACTAAAGCCGTCATTCGCCGAATCAACAGTGACTATAAATTTGATCAACTTGACGCTGACTTGGATGAGTATATTTCCGATCCGACACGAACAAATGTTTTTGACTATGAACAAGATGTTTATGCGGCCTATACTTCTTTCACATTCAATCTTCCAAAGGACATTGGAATCATTGCAGGTGTGCGTTATGAGCATACGGGTATTGGTGGAGAGTTCGAATCTCAACTTGACCCTTTTGACAATTCTTATGACAACTGGCTACCGAGTGTTATTATCTCTAAGAAAACCAATATGTTTTCGACTGTCAAGTTAAGTTATAACCAACGTATTCAACGACCAAGTCTTTTCTATATCAATCCTTATCGGAATGATATTGATCGAAGAAACGTTTCCCAAGGTAATCCAGAGCTGGAACCCGAGTTGGTCCATCAAGTGGAGTTGGGTTATAATACATTTATCAAAGGTCTAGTCCTTAGTAGCTCTCTTTTTTATAAAAACACGCAAGACCTTATCGAGAGCATCGTCATTGTCGATGACGAAGGAGTAGCTGAATCCGTTTATCAAAACATTGGCACCAACAACTCAATTGGCTTCAATACATTTATCTCTAAGACTTTCAATAAGGTCTGGACTGTTCGAGGAAACTTCAACATTTTCACCTACAATGCTGAAAGTGATATTGAAAATTACAGCGTGACCAATGATGGTTTGCAATACAATTTTTTTGCTAGTACTTCTTATGATTTTAAGAAAGGCTGGAAAGCCGAAGCCTTTGGGTTTTATCGTGCAAAGGAGCGTACCCTTCAAGGAGAGAAGACTTCATTTTGGATGACAAGCCTTGGTTTTCAAAAGCAATTTTGGAACAAACGTGCGAGTTTAGGTATTCGAATTGTCGATCCATTTACAAGAAGTAAAATATTCAGAACAGAATTAAAGGATGACGATTTTTATCAAAAATCTGAATTTAAAATTCCTTTCAGATCTTTTGGTTTAAACTTTAAGTATACTTTTGGAAAGCTTGACTTTAAAGCCAAAAAGAGTCGTTCTAAGATTAATAATGATGACCAGAAAGGTGGTGGTGATGGTGGTCAACAGGGAGGTGGCCAAGGGAATTAATAAGATTTTTTTGAACCTGCCTTTGCCGGCCTCATGGCAAGGGCAGGTTCAATTTATTTATAAAGTTACTCTAAGATCACACGAAAAGCCTTCAAGTCGCCTTCCACAAGAACCTCCACAAAATAAACGCCAGCCACATCTCCCAAGTCAAATTCTAATAAACGTTTGCCTATTTTCTCTTTTGCAAAAACTAATTGCCCAAGAGCAGAATACACTTTTACGGCAGGCTGATCCAGTTGACCAAAATCAATCGTCAACTGGCCGTCTGTAGGATTTGGAAATATTGAAACTTTTTCCAACAAGGGGTTATCCACTCCATTCAACAACACGACAACACAGTCAGAAGTATCGGTACAACCATTTTGGGTAACAATGACAGCATAGCCTCCATCGGTGGAAACTGAATAATTTTGATCCGTAGCTCCGGGTATTGGTGTAAAACCATTTTCGCATTCCAGCCATTGATAAGTTGCACCTGTGCTTCCAGCTGTAAGTAATTGTCCATTTTGCGAGATGGTAACATCAGGCCCAGTGATCGTAAGATCAAGTGAAACGATACTATCACATCCTCCAGCATTGATGAGTGTGAAACTTGCGGTATTATTACTAGTCTCGTAGCTGATACCATCAATCCAAGTATAAGGACCACAATCAGAGATAAGATCGACTCCTTCTGAACTATCGAAGTTGATTGTGAGATTTAGGTTAACAATAGAATCACAACCATCTGTCCCATCCAAAATAACACTAGCAGTATTGTTATCTGAAGTATAGGTAATGCCATCAAGCCAGGTATAGCTTTCGCAAGCTTGAATATTATCAACTGTAATACTCGATCCTAACCATTGAATCAATCTAAGAAAGTATTGGTCGCTCATCGGTGTATTGGCAATTGGATTTACATTTGAGGTACAAACTAATATCTTTCCTTCTCCATATTCCAAGACAACTAATGAGGCGCTCCCAGTAATTGCTCCTATTATCAGAATTTCATATTCTGGTGCAATGACAGTCATCTGATCAGCAGGAATTGATAATTCTTCTGCATCAAGACCAAACAATATTTCATGATTCGGATTAATGATAATTGGAGGATGATCACCAGAGTTATATGAATTGTAAAATGTAATTGGGTATGGAAGAATGGTCGGTGTAACAACAGAACCCGGCTGTAAATATGGATTTGGTTGTTCTACATAGAGACTACCTCCCTGTTCAACATAGCTAATATAATCTGCCGCATTAGATTCGATCGTAGACAAGTCGCCAGAAGTAGCACTAGCCCAGGTGCCCGGGAGAAAGAGCAGATCAAAAGATTCAAATTCCGTAAGGCCTGAGTTTGGGGGGATTAAAGTAACATCCGAATATCCCAAACTAATCAAGCGATTCATTGCAGCCATTGGCGCTCCTGAATCAACAATTCCAATACTAATACAATCATCTACAGTAAGAGATTGTAGAGTTGGTGGAGCTGAGTTGCCAGATATTAAGACTGGGGAAACGCCATCTTGGTTTTCATCCACTGCAAATACCTGTGCTTGTAAGGTATTTCCTTTAAAAATAAGAGAACAGAATAAGATTAAAAGATAAGGTAAAAATTGCATTCTTGACAATGCAAAGGAATGGCTTGACTGGTTCATTAGGTTCATAGCTTTGTTGTATTTTAGTTTTATAAGACTGCGAGTTACAAAGGCTGTAATCTCGTGCAGGCTCTAATATACAAAAAGCTAAGAATAACTTGATAAATATAAGACTAGAATTAAGCAATTACTAAATCACGTTGAGAGGTATTTATCTTTTCAATGGTAGGATTTTGGGGATCATCTAATGGGATTTTTGGTAAGGTAAAATAAAAACAAGATCCCTTTCCTTCTTCTGACTTCACCCATATACGACCTCCGTGGTCTTCTACAATTTTCTTGCAAGTAGCCAATCCAATTCCTGAGCCAGTAAATGCTTTACGGTCATGCAGTCGTTTGAAAACCACAAAAATATCTTCTTGATATTTTCTTTCAATACCAATCCCCTCGTCTTTTACAAAGATTTGATATTCATCCCCTAGGTCTTTTGCTCCAATTATAATTTTATTTCCTTGATCCTGTCCAAATTTGATGGCATTGGCAAGTAGGTTTTGAAATACCTGACTAAGCTGTGTATTTTTGCAAGAGACCTTGGGCAGTTCATGCAATTCAATTTCGCAATTCTTTTCTGCTATTTGGATTCTAAATCCGTTAATTACTTTTCGTGCTATAGAATCGAGGTTAATGAGTTGTTTCTCACTTTTGTTGACACCAACTTTAGAGTAATCTAATAAGCCAGTCAACAAGTCCCCCATTTGATCGGTTCCACTGACAATAAATTGCAGATACTCGCTAATGCTGTCATCAAATGAATATTTTTTTAATTTCCGACTTAGTAGTTTTGTAAATCCGTTGATGTTACGTAGCGGTTCTTTAAGGTCGTGGGAAATGATGTAAGCAAATTTTTCTAAATCTTCATTAGAACTAACCAGCGATTCATTTTGTCGTAATATCTCAGCGTTTTTAGCTCTTAGAATTTCATTTTTCTCATTGGCTGCTTTGTTTCTACTAAATAATAAAATCAATAGTAAAATAAAAACAAGCGATGTACCTAGTACAATCGCACAAATAATATAGCCTTTGGCTTGAGCCAATTCCTGATCTTTGGTCAACAAAACAATTTGATTTTCGCGTTCCATTTTATGGTATTCGAAATCTTGTTTAAGGCTTGCCATTGACTCCATCATTTCTTTCGAGTACAAGGAGTCTTTCAATGCTATATACTGATCTGTATATTCCTTGTACTTGATATAATTTTTTTGTTTAAAATAAATCTCTGCATACTTTTTCGTCACCTCTTTTACACTATTCGTATGACCAAGTTCCTGATAAATTTTATAACTTTCATCAAGACGCTGAATCGCTTCCTCTAAATGGTTTTGTCTAAATTTTAGTTCTGCCATTTGCTCTATAGAGTACCCCGTCAATAGCTTGTTGCCAATAACAAAACTAAGGTCATATGCCTGTTGTAAAAACACCTCAGCATCCTCATACTTAGCTAGTTGCACCAATATGTGTCCTTGGTTAATGGAAGCCCAAGCCAACTCCTCATCATCTTTTAGCAGTTTAGCTAAGTCAATACTTTCGTTACTATATTTTAAAGCTTTTTCAAGATCACCAAGTGCCGCCCAAGCACCTCCTAATGCAGTGATACCAAACATCGTCATCTTTACATCCTCTAGGGATTTAGCAATCGCAATTCCTTTTTCGTAATTTTCTAGTGCCAATTCACTTTGTCCCTGTGTAGCAAAGTTGTTTCCCAGATCGTAAAACACACTCATTACACCAGAAGAATCCTTCATATCGGTATAGTATTTCAAAGCATCCATTTGGTGTTTATAACCTTCCGAAAATTTGTTTTGAAATACCAGTGTCATACCAAGAATTTGGTTGACATCCGCCTTTAACTTTAAATTATCGTTTATGATCTTTGGTAAGACATCGTGTAGGATGGAATAAGCTTCTTGTATTTCTCCATTTTTATACAAGGCGATTCCATAATTGACTGTTAAGTCTATAAGGTGAGAAGACAGCTCATTTGAGACGGCAAAATTGTAAGCAGATTTGTAGATATCAACTGCTTCTTTAAAATCATGACTGCTCTTCAACAATCTTTCTCCTAGTTCATTCTGTTGTTCTAACCACAGCTTAGGTGCGGTGATACTATCCACCTGTGTTCCCGATCCATATAATGAAATTGAGAAAAAGAGTACAAGAATGACCGATGTTGAATATTTCATATATAGATTTAGAAAAAAAGAAATGAGCTACTTAGCTACAGCTGTAACAAGTAGCTCATTTCTGGTGTTATTTAGTGAATCCATTTATTACGGACGCAACACCAATAGCCCCCGCCTTTAATGTTTGAACAGTTGTCAGGTTTGATAATCTGCTTCTGGTCCAAATTTAGTTTAGTAATTTTTTTTGATGCTTTTAAATTCATGGTTATAGTATTTAATTAAAAATAAATTATAGAACAATTGACAAATCAATTAGATTGTTTGTCAACCGAGTTTTACAAAGGAAGGAGGGTAAAATAAAAGAGGAGAAGATTTATGCTTTGATTAGCAAAAACAATTCCAAAGGAGAGTATTTAGGATATTTATTCTCTACAATCATAGATTCAAAGCGAAACATTAACAAGGTTAAAATTCAGACAATATGTAAGCCTTTCTTTTTATGCAAAATAAATATATCAATTTATATTCATAGCTGAAAATTAGAACATTTTATATCATTTTCTTGAAGTATTTTTATGAAAAATCACATAGCTAGGCGACTATTCCATTTTAATCCATATGCGACTATCGCCACGATCGTTGTCAGTATCACCAATATAATCCATACGTTTTTTACTAATACCTCTATCGTTTAAAAATCCGAATATTTTCTTTGCGCGAATATTATCCAATCCATCCTCTTTATCATTTACGCCTTTAATAACATCATTTTCGCCATCAACAGTATATCCATAAATCGTCAAGTCAAGACCAGGGTAAGCTTTTAAAAGTTTTACCAGATCATTAATTTGCTGATTTGCTTTTGAACGATCGGACAAATCTAGACTATTCTTTTTAAATGAAACATCGCTCAATTCGAATTTTCTCGAAAGAGCATTATCAACATTACTTATGTAATCTGCTAGCTCACAAATTTTCCCAGCAGAAAGTTGAAGTTCTTTGCAATTTTTACCTCTTGCTTGTTGGTTACTCTTCACATCCGTCGAGTTTCCTCCTCCTCTATTTATGCTGTCCTTTGTTGCCCCACCCGGATCTGGAGCAGGCTCTGGACTAATTACAGGTGGGCTTACTGGATCTACAGATTTGTTCGCACAACCTCTAGTCATGAAAAATATTGCTGCAGCAACCAGGACAAGTCCAAAGGCAACTTTAAAAAAGAAAGCTGACCAGTTGAAGTCTTTAATTTCTACGTTGACGTTTGTATTTTTATTATTGATAGCAAGCAGACAGCCGCTATTTTGACTTCCATCTTGAAGTGAATCATTTATATTATGGGTCGCAGTTAAGGGAGCTGTCGCTGCCATTTCTGCATAGTACTCTTGTTCTTCCTCATCAGGCTTGAAGGCCTTTGGGTTCTCTTCTCCAATTTTGTTGACCTCATTGGTCAAGCTCAGTAAAGCAGCCGATATCTGATTCAGTTCAGTCTGTCCTTCCTGCAAGCCCTTTAGAACTTGTTGCTTGAAAAAATTATATCGTGATTTTACAGAAATTAATTGGTCTAGTAAATCACGCTCACGAATATTTTCTACTTTCTCTCCATCAATCTCAGCGATGAAATTTTCCAAATCTGCAAATGCCTCGTCATGGCGAGCTTCACTGATTAAGCTTCTTATTTTTTCAATTCGTTTTTTTACGTAATCGCTATTCATCTCTTGGTTTTTTAGCAGGTATTCTCAAATCGAATGTTAAGTTCATATTTGATTATCAGCTCAATTTAATCGCCATCGTTTTGCTTACTGACTATGTGTTTTATACATTTGCTCTACAAAGTAGGATTTTATTATTAAATGAGATAATTTTACAATATAAAACAGCCCTAATCCGCTGATTATAAGGGAATTCAATATTGTTTCAGTACCAGCAAAACACAAAATACTTCATGGACGTGCCTAAGGACCTTTACACAGGAAGAACCATTTATGATCAACATGCCCTAGCTATAAGCAAGCATCTTTCTAACTATTATGAGGACGATGAGCTCAGTGTTCTTCATGAAGTTGTTCCTCTTGACTTTAATCTTGATGTTTATTTAGTTCAATCAGAGCAGCATAATTTTAATATTCTTCTGACTTCAGGGATGAGTAGCATGGCGATGCAATTGCAAGAAGGAATTGAAGACCCTGATCAATATAAGTTTGCCGAGTTGATGTTAATTTTACCTAAAAGTATTGAATTTGGTAACTTTCAAAATAATGACAGCCCAAATGGATGGATCGTTTCTATGCTAAAACAAACGGCTCGATTTCCTCATCATTACGCTACTTGGCTAGGCATTGGACATAGTATTCAGAATGATGAATTCGGAAATCCTTACCAAGAAGATTCAAAATATGTAGGAGCAGTTGTACTTCCTTCTGTAACTTTTGAAGAAGAATTCACTGCTCTACAAGTTGGTGAAAATTTGATCAATATTTATTCATTGTTTCCAATGTACCAAGAAGAGTTACAATACAAAATTGACAATGGCTACAATGATTTATTGAACTTACTTATTGATCATAACGTGGATGAAATCTTTGAACTAGAGCGAAAACCTTTAGTATAAAAACTGCACGCTAGGTGTCCCTAAGGTGAATTTATAATTTCAACTAATCTACGTAAATGAATAAGTTGCTTTTTTACTATATTAGCATCAATATTAATTATATCTTATGAAAATAGAACATACTTCCGTAAAAGAATACATCGATGCACTTCCTGAAGACCGTCAAAAAGTTATCAAGAAAATCAGATCGATTATTAAAAAAAACTTACCAAAAGGGTTCAAGGAAACTCTAAGCTATAATATGATAGGTTGGGTAGTCCCACTCTCCAAATACCCAGATGGCTATCATTGCAATCCCAAATTACCTCTCCCTTTTATGAACTTGGCATCTCAAAAGAATTTTGTGGCTTTATACCATATGGGTGTGTATGCTGATCCAAAAATATATAAATGGTTTGTGACTGAATATCCAAAGCATTCCGATCGAAAATTAGACATGGGGAAAAGCTGTGTTCGATTCAAAAAGATGGATGACATCCCTTACGATTTGATCGCTGAACTAGTAAGTAAAATAAGCATGGAAGATTGGATTGCGCAATATGAAAAGAATTTAAAGAAATAAAATATCGCCTCTCCCCTTTTACTAAGGGATAAGGATTAACTAAATGTTTACCTCTCAAATCGGACAGTTACTTAGGCCGCATCCCTAAATTTCAAGTCTGACCTGAAGCCCAAGCTCCATTTGGAATATTAAGAAACAAATAGTAACTTTGAATTACAAAGTACTTCTATTTTCAAATTATTTATTCAAAAAATGCACCTAAACTGGAAACATCTGGGCTTTATTCTTGCAATTTTATTGCTCTCCGCTTCTTGCCAAAAAGCATACTATACGGATAATCCAGAAGCAGATTTCCAATATATAATTGATGAAGCTACCTCAATTAAAAATTATCTTTACGGTATCAACTTGCATGTGGAAGCACCTAGAAAGAAATTATCCTGGAGCGGAGCATCCGGTTTCGCAGACAAGGATACCTTTCCTATTCTGACAAAAGATCACGGTTTTTTAATTTCAAGTATCACCAAAACGTATGTGGCAGCATCCATACTTCGTTTACATGAAGATGGACTACTTTCTATAGACGAACCAATCGGTAAATACCTGTCGGATAAGTTTAATCAGCAATTAAACGCTGGTGGCTACAAGCCAATGGAAATCACCCTTCGTCATTGCGCCACACATACAAGTGGTTTGTTTGACTATGGCACAGATGGCGATTATACCAAAATGGTCATTGATAATCCAGAACATATTTGGACACGTGATGAGCAATTGACACGCGCCATGGAAAAAGGAAAACCATATGGCAAACCAGGAAAAGTATATCAATACTCTGATACCGGTTACATTTTGTTGGGAGCTATTATTGAAAAACTGACAGGTCAAGATCTTGGAAGTGCTGTTCGCACATTACTTGGTTTTGAAAAACTGGGTTTACATACAACTTGGTGGAAACATTCCGAAGATCAACCTACAGGAATTACAGATATGGTACATCAACATTTTGCAAATATTGACACCTACCCTTTCAGTTCTACAAACGATGCTTATGGCGGTGGAGGACTTGCAGCGACTGCTCGTGATGTAGCTGTTTTTTATCAACTTCTATTTAGCAATCAGGTTTTCAAAAATCCAGCAACTATTAAATTGCTTTTGGAAAAACCTCCTTTACCTGAAGCTTATGTTTATAAACATTTAAAAAATAATCGGAACTCATTAGCTAACCCAAATACAGATTATCGATTTGGGTTTAAGGTCATCGACATATTTGGTACAAAAGCGTATACGCATGGAGGGATTTTGGGGTCGAGCGTTATTTATGTTCCAGAATATGATGTAGCAGTGGCCATGAATTGTACGAATAAATCAGCTGAGTTTGTGTTGAAACGAGTGCTTATGAGATCACTGCACTGAGGAGATAAATCCTTGTGTCTCTAGGTCTACTGAAGAAGGCCACTGTACTAGTCAGCTTCATTCGAATGTGTCGATATTGGAATAAATGATTAGTTTGCTAGAGTCGAATCATTTCAATCTATTGTAAGCTCAATTCCGTGAACGATTGACCATTAGGGAATCGGTATAGAACTTTTCTTAAGTCATGTAATACGAATTTATTTTCCAACTATTAGTCGATTAAAACTGCAGCACAAACACCTGTATATCAGCTATTTAAAAAATAAAACTCAAGAACTTAAAACAAATATAAAATATCCAGTTATGGAATTTAGTATAAAAACAACGCTTATTAGTAGACGATCGCTAAAGAATTCTTTATTCAGTAACCTAGTACCATAAAATGGCTCATGAAGGGGAGCCAGAGGTATGCAAATTTATTGATTTTTTGCTCCGATTTTTCGGAGGCGGCGGTGGATGGGTGGGTCCCACCCTTCCAAAAGCCCCAGCTAATTCTCAGATATACTTACTATTGAATTTGAAGTCAGAGTCAAAATCAGAGTCAGAGTCAGAGTCAGAGTCAGAGTCAGAATCAGAATCAGAATCAGAATCAAAGCTTCATTAATTACAGCTTCAACTATAATGACTATTTTGTTTGAAATCAGCATTAAAATGATGACTACGATCCAATGCATTAATTTGACAAAATCTAAATATTAACAACAAACTAATGTCCAACATCATCTCCATCAACGAGCTCTCTTACTCCTACCAAAAAGGCAAACAGGTCCTCAACAACCTAAGCTTGCAGGTGCCGCGTGGAGCAATATATGGTTTCCTCGGAGCCAATGGTGCTGGCAAAACAACCACTATCCGAAGTATCCTCGGACTAATAAAACCAAGTAAAGGCAACATTCAACTTTTTAATCAAGCAATAAAAATAAGCAATCCCGAAATATTAAAAAACGTAGGATCCCTTATTGAATCTCCTGCGATATACTCACACTTGACGGGCTATCAAAACTTGAAGTTAGTTTGTAAATATCTTAACATTCCTTATGCTAAAATAACAGAAGTACTACATCTCGTAAATCTAAGGACACAAAAAGATAAAAAAACAAAGGCATACTCCACCGGTATGAAACAACGACTCGGACTAGCCATGGCATTGCTCAACGACCCCGAACTTCTCATACTAGATGAGCCAACGAGCGGTCTAGATCCTACTGGAATAATTGAGATTAGAAACATAATTAAAAATTTACAAAACGAAGGAAAAACTATTTTTCTTTCCAGCCATTTGTTAAATGAAATTGAGCTAATTGCAACAAGCGTTGGTATCATAAAAGATGGAAAGATGGTATTCCAAGGATCGATACAAGAATTAGAATTATTAAAAAAGAAAAACCTCCAAGTAAATCTAAAAGTGGATCATCCTCAAAAAGTAATCGACTTATTGAAAACACAGTTTATAGCAAACCTCAATGATACCGATACTATTAAAGTCGATGTTCAAGATGAAAACGACATTCCAATTATCATTGAAACATTAGTACGTAATAAGATTAATATTTATGAAGTAAGGCTGGAAAAAAACAATCTGGAAAATCTATTTATTGACATCACAAACTCCGATCAATAATGTCGATGCTTCTACTATTTATCAGATGCTTCCATGCTGAATTGTACAAACTTAAAAGTACACCACTAAGATGGCTTATTCTTTTTGGAGGTATCCTTGTACCTATTATGATTACGATTTCTTTTTTGACATCGCCTTATCACAATACGACTTTAAACGTAAACCCATGGGGCTATTTTTACAAATTAACCAGTGATATCTTTTCTGTTTTCATTTTACTTCCTATCATTGTTTTGACCAATAGTTTTGTCGTCAACCTAGAACATCAAAGCGATACCTGGAAAAGACTTTACAGTATGCCCCTGAAGCGTGCCTATATTTATTTTTCGAAACTGGCTGTTATACTCCTTTTAATATTTACAAGCATCATCGTTTATTTTCTTTCCGCACTTGTATTAGGTTATTTCATGTCATTGATTTTTCCTGAATTTGAGTTTCAGTATTACTTTCCAAACATGGGAGAATTAATCCCACGATTTACACACTTGATGATTGGAATACTCTCAGTAGTAGGACTTCAATATTGCTTGAGTTTGCATTTCAAAAATTTCCTCATACCTATAATGGTTGGAATAATGGGCTTTATTATTGGACTTTTTATCTATATATCTGGATCAAAATACGGCCTTCATTTCCCATATTCGCAAGCTGCTTTGGTCAATGATCTAGATATCATTCACAGTACTTTAAATAAAGATACGGGTACCTTTTTCAACAAGGTTGAATATATAAGTATTGCTTTTTTTGTCCTATTTGTTGCACTAGGATATTGGAAGGAGCGACAAAGAGATGTGACGTAAATATTAATCCTTAACAAAAGCATTCCTCACCATCTTCTTCACAATGATCATATGGAAAGGCTTAACCACTGCAAAGTAGAGTTTACCCAAAGTATTATTGTATTGCACCAATGTGGTTACTTTAATATTATTCTCAGCTTCTTTAGAATCGAATATACTCACTCTAAAATTAAGATGCGAATCATCTTCCCCTAGCAAAATTTCATTGTCATGGATTTCATAGATTTTAAAAAAGGCAAGTCTCCCACCCTCTTCAAATCGTTGATCTTTTGCTTCAGGAAAGTCAGTTTTCAAACCTAGTACCTTAACCAAGGCATTCCGTAAACCCATCAAAGCTTTAACCCAACCTGGCGCAGTAGCAAATATTTTAGTAGTAATAGTAGCTAAGGAATCACTGTGATTCGTAGTAGAGAAAGTATCCACGTAATCTGTCTTTTTAAGACATGTACCTATACAACTTGTACTAGGCGCTGGCTCTTGAATGACCATATTCTGATGCTTTTTGGTGTAGAAATAACACAATTGAAGTTTAATTATAAAACAATAGCAACCAAATTTAGTTGCTAAAACAGTGATAAACCGCAGCTTTTAGCTTGTTTGAAGGAATTATGTCCTTGCAAAACATACAAAAACCATCAATAATATGTATCAAATGTAAATTTTTAATATATTTTTAAACAAAAACAAGCATTAGTCAAATTAATAACATAGCTTTGTACCTGAAAGTTGTATTGATCAACTTTATCTAACATGTGTTAGATTGGGTAGCTACTCGGTAAAGTTTATACTTATAATTGATAATGCTACTTGAAATTTTTTATTTTTTTTTAAATTTTTATTTATGAATATTTTCGTAGCAAAGTTAAACTTTGACACAAGCGAGTCAACTCTACAAGCAGCATTTGAAGAATATGGTGCAGTAGACTCAGTTAAAATCATTATGGACAAGTTTTCTGGAAAATCAAAGGGATTTGGTTTTGTTGAAATGGCTTCTGATGAAGAAGGACAAAATGCAATCAACGGTTTGAATGATCAAGAGATGGATGGTAGAACTATCGTTGCTAAAGTTGCAGAACCTAGAGAAAATCGTAACAGCAACCGCGGAGGCGGAGGTGGTGGATACGGTGGTGGCGGCGGAGGCGGCTACAACAAAAGATACTAGAATATAAGGTTGCTATCATAGCAGCCAATTCAAAATATTTAATGTTTTATGAAAAGCTCCTTTTTTAAGGGGCTTTTCTAATTTTATAAACTCTCTCAATCATTTGTTGCTCTTCTAAATGATTTGAGTTTCTGACAAATGGCCTGCTGTTAGCAATTAAATCTTAGTTGTTGACTTCCTTCAAACCTGTCGATCTGTATTAAGGCTAGCGCTTATTCGCCTGGCGGGCACACCTCTTAAAGGGAAGCCAACAACGAAAGGCCTACTAGCTAAGGACTTTCGTCAGACGCTCAAATGATTTCCCTCAACTTCTTAATATATTCTAAACTTCTAAAAGAATATATATTCCTATCTTTTTTCAAATTTACTTATCTTCATGCTTTCGCATAATCAAAACTATTAGAAGTTCTTATGAAAAAATTGATATTCCTCCTTCCTCTAATTTCAATACTATTTTACAACTGCTCCAGTTCCCCCACTCCTCCCAAAAAGGAAACTGAAAAAGTGTCTAATAAAATGGATCCAAATAAAGCAATTCTAGAATACAAAATAAAAGCTCAACTTGGAGAAGGCGCGCTCTGGAATCATCAAACACAAGAATTTTTCTGGGTTGATATTGAAGGAAAAATGTTACACATCTATAACCCTGAAACTAAAGTGAACCGATCATTCCCAACTCCCTCTAGGATTGGTACAGTTGTTCCTTCCGGAAAAGAATCTGCCCTCATTGCTTTAGAAGATGGAATGTACAACATCAACACACTTACTGGAGACATCAAGCTTTTTACGAAAGTAGAAACTGATCAACCTGAGAACCGTTTCAACGACGGAAAATGCGATCCTGCAGGCAGACTTTGGGTAGGCTCCATGCACCTCGAACAAATCACTGGCAGAGCAAACCTATACCGCATCGATCACGATGGTACTGCCACTAAAATGCTGGACAGTATCACGATCTCTAACGGAATCGTTTGGACCAAAGATCAAAAAACAATGTATTATATTGATACTCCAACTGGCTTCATTCGAGCTTATGATTATGACTTAACTACCGGCGATATTTCCAATGAACGTATTGCCGTTGAGGTTCCTACTTCTCTGGGTTATCCTGATGGCATGACCATAGATGAGAACGATATGCTCTGGGTCGGACTTTGGAATGGCAACGCTGTCGCTAATTTCAATCCTCAAACTGGAGAGCTGATTCGAAAGATTGAAGTACCTGCTCACAACGTTACCGCTTGTGCTTTTGGTGGCCCAAATCTAGATGTGCTCTACATCACTACTGCCTCTGTGGACATGTCAACGGAAGAAATGACTAAGTATCCAAACGCTGGTTCAGTTTTTATGGCAATGCCTGACGTTAAAGGTGTCAAGAGCTTTTCTTTTGGGAATTAAGCAGGTCTTCAAATTGACTAAATATTAGTCTTCATCCTTTGGACTGTAGCCTAATATTTGGGAAAAGTAGGACTAAAAGACTCAGTGAGTAAACTATAATTTAATTTAGTCCAAGCACATTACTTAATACTCTGTAGCATATAGCAAAAATAAGAACATCGCAAGCAAAGGTAAAACAGCTAAATTAATCTCTTGCGGCAAGCACCACCAGAATAAAAGGATTACAATATTTAGCCCCATTGCAACTTTAGTCAATACCGATTTAAGATTCTTAGAAGGCAAAAAGAATAAAAGATAAAGCGGATTAGCCCAAAGTAAATTCCAGTTCATTCGAGTTGCAGTATGCTCTGTTGCAAACCAAAGGAAAAACAATAAACAACCAGCAAGTCCATAAACTAAACAGTAAAATAAGAACAGCCATTTACTCATTTTTGGTTTCCAACGAACCAAAGCTACGACTAACAACAATATAAATACAAGTACAATAAGTGGTTGAAAGAAAGAAAAACTAGGTTCTTTTTTTTGAGCTGGAACAATTGAAACTGCTGGACCGAGTACCTTCTCTTTCCTCCCCTCATTATCAAAAACATAATAACTTAAATTCTCAGACAGGTTTCTTGGTAGAAACATTCGCTCATCATAGCTCATCACTCGATCAGTATTTGCACCAAGCAATATATCTATCCCAAACTTCAACCATGGTTTATTGGGCAAATGAGCATGCAAATAATTTCGATAAGTATCCGTTAATTCGGCAACAGGCTTTCCAGGACTGACTTCCAAACCATTGACTATATCCCGTAGTCGGGTCGCACAATTATCATGCAAAAAATTGTATTTATAGTATCGATTTTCCGGCTTTTCGTTCTCAACTAAAAAATTATACATCTTGACCAACTCTTCCTCTGGCAAATTAAATTGTTGTTCAATCACCCCCCGGTCATCTCGAATATATTCACGCATAAATCGATTCGTTCTCCGATCAGCTACTTTGTAATCCAAACTTCCTCGCATAAATCGCCAAACGAAATTCGGTGTATCAAAATCAAATATTCCATAATCAAAGGTAATATCTTTGTTCCGCTTTTTATCAATCACTCGAATAGCGCAGTGTCCAAATGCAGCGTAAGCCTCATCTCCTATATCACAGGTAAGTAAACTGACTTTCAACCATGAACTGTCTTTTTGAGCAATGGCATCAACCGTTAAAAAGCTAAGTAAAAGCATCAATATTATTCGCATAAGATCATTTTGAGCATCAACCACAAATTTCAATCATTTAAATTACCGCAGTGGCCTAATTAATTTATAGGATTTTAATACTATAAAGGAGTACTTAAGACTTTCGTATTCCAAGTTAAAACCTAACGAAAGTAATACCTTTTTGATTATTCCAATAGCCAAAAATTAACAAGATGCTTGATTTCATTTGGAATTGTAAGCCATCTTCATTAATTTACAATATGGAAACCAAATTCAGCATACGAGAAGTCCTTACTAACTTCCCCATAAGTCTGTTCACTTACAAAGAAGCCGTTCAATTTATCCAAACGAACAAGCTTTGGAGAGGAATGGATCAGTATGGTTGGTTATCCAAAGCCTTAGTCATTGTTGCAATAATTTTAGCTTGGTATGCTTATGGAACAGTAGGGAGAATAACCGAAGTATTTGACGCTCAAGATTTTACTGCCGCTTATCAATCATTAAGCTCATCCGTAAGTGATATTTCTAGTATGGGCGCTGACTTTGTGTCTAGCTCTTACTTCAAGTATATTGTTTTCATTCTAATGGAAGTTGTCATTTTCCATTTCGCTCGCCGTACACTAGAAATCAAAACCAATCAAAATTTCGACACCACTTTCAAAGCCTTTTGGAAAGCAGAAAAGCGCATGCTCAAAGTCGCTATACATTGTGCCGTTACTGAATGGTTTTTAACTTTAGCGATCACCATTATTGTATCGATATTTGGATTGGATTTTATTAAAGCGCCTTTGGTACTGATCATGCAATGTTATTTCCTCGGATTCCTGATGCTCGACAACTATAATGAAGCATACCACCTCACCATTAAAGAAAGTCTTAAATTTAGTAAATCTTTTTCCGGAGTCGCTCTTGGAATTGGATTCGTAAGTTACATGATGATGATGATTCCTCTAGTTGGTAGTTTCCTTGCTCCTTTACTTGGTGCTGTAACTGCGGCAATTGTTATGCATCGTTTGATTCCGGAAGGCCCCACTTCTCCAAATCACCTCGCCAAACTTGCCAAACAAATGGAAGCTGCGCAATCGACTTAGATGTACTCCTAACACAAATCCCCCCAAGCTCGCAAGAAATTCTAATTCCCATTCTAATTCTCCCCCATCCCTCTACTCTTTTCCATAAAAATATAAGACCCATCAAATTTCTTAAAGCCAAACTGCTCATACAAACCATCTGCATCTCTCGTTCCTAAAGTCCATTTTTTTAAACCATGAAAAGCCGGATACTCCATGATGTATCGCACCAAATCTTTGCCATAGCCAGCCCCTCTTTCTGATTCAACAATAAAAACATCCATCAAATAAGCATAGATTGCAAGATCAGTTATCACTCTCGCAAAGCCAACTTGTTTACCATCTTTAAAAATCCCAAAGTTATGTGAGTTTTTCATACTGATTTGCACCACCTCTTTTGTTCTTCCTTTAGCCCAATAACTCTTGGTCAGGAATTGATGAATCAGATCAATATCCATTTTTTCTTTTTCTGTTTCGAATGTTATATTTGACATAGTTTTTATTTCGTAGATTAAATCGACTTATAAATAAGATTTATCAAGCCTTGCTCATTTACAGCTCTGCCTTAGGGATAGACTCTTCCCCGCAAACCACTCCTCCCGTAAAATGCTCAATATAATACTATCCCGACGTCCTCCTTGGGCATCCGCACAATTAGAACGAAGTATACCTTCAACGGTGCAACCGATTCCTTTCATCGCAGCAATTGATCTACCATTATTATTATCTGCCCTAAATTCAACTCGCTGTACATCCATCTTGTCAAAAGCAAAATTAAGCAGCAAGAGTTTGCTATTTCGGTTCAATCCTGTCCCCTGAAATGCCTTGCCATACCAAGTGTAGCCCAACTGCGTAGTGTTATGAATGGATTGGTAATCATAAAATCGACTGGATCCTGCGTACTCATTTGTAGCTTTATCGAATACGATGAAAGGATAAGAATCTTTATTTGCACGAGCAAGCAATGCTTTTGCAATATAATTTTTCATTCCCTCTTCTCCTGCTGCAGAAGTTAATGAATATTGCCACAAGGTAGTTTCGTTTATAGCAAAAGGCAGTAGATGTTCTAAGTCTGTTTCCAAAAGTGGGCGTAACAATACGCGATCATTCTCCAGTGTATAATCTTCACCAAAATCAAATTTATTCATAGCCAATTATTTATGTTCAAAATTTTCAATATCCAAATATATTAGCTTTTCATAAAAAGCGCAGCTACCAGATCCATATTTTCCGATAGTCCAGCAGTCCTCCAATAGCTTGCTTATGCTTCGCTGTATCTACAATCCCTTTCATTACTAAATTACTTGCGCAACCAGCCCAAAACCCGATCACTCTCAACTTCCCACTTCCCATCTTTTTGGCGCAAGCCAAGCCAAATTCTAGACGGAGCAAAAGCACCACCATTCTGCTGAATCAACTCAATTTTTCCTTCCTTAAGTTCAGAGATAATCGCCACATGTCCAAAGGCATTTCTAGATGTAGCGGCTATGATAATCAGATCACTACGCTTCGGCTTCGAATTGCTAGGGTTCGAAAATTGAGTCAGACCACGAGCTTTATTCAAGGCACCATCTAGTACCTTTGGATCATAAAAATGTTTAGCATGCCCATAGCTGTCAGGCATCTTGTGATTTAGATGTTCCAGATAATAGCGCTTTACAAATTCGACACATTGGTATTTGAGACCTACATTATATCCATCCACAACATGGCGACTAGCGACATGTCGTACACCTCCGTTGTAGTACACCGCGACATTATCTAAACGATCAATCACCTGACCAACTTTATATTTAGGATTGATATTAATTTTGCTTGAGAGTTTATAAATAATCAAACCAGCCAATACCAGCACGAGTATTATTCCAATGGATTTTTTCATTTTCATTTACCTTAAAATATTGATTTTTTTGACTTGAAAAAGGTACATTTATAAAATATATTTGCACCCCTATAAAAAACAAATTATGGAAATGATTCCACAATATTTAGAATTGAGTCAGATGCTGATCATGCTTTTTAATTTTGTAGCAATAATTTTAACCCTTATTATTGGAATACTAGCCTTCCAGAAAGTATCCGGCACTGCAGGAAAACTAATCGGAATTGGTGCTATGCTAAAAGTTTTCACTGGATTATCGCGCTATTTTATTCAGTTTTTTCTAATGAGAACCAGTGACATGAATAACATCAGTCAATACTTTACTTACAATTCCTTTATTGGCAGAATTGGCCAATTATTATTTCTAATTGGTATCTTTATCCTTCTTAAAAATCTACTTACGGACAAAGAATATTCTGATAAAAACATATGAACAACAAGCCAACAATTATTATCGAAGGTGGGGGTTTCAAAACTGCCTTCACTTGTGGAATTCTCGACCTATTCATCACTTATGGCTACAATCCATTTGAACGCTATTACGGTATTTCAGGAGGATCTATAGCCCTGTCCTACCTACTCAGTGGACAGTACAATGCTTGTTTTTCCGGTCTCCTTCACCTAGCGAATGATAAGGAGTTTGTCAAAATGAATCGCTTGCTATCCAATCAGGGCTACATGAACATTGATTACCTCAGAACTACTGCCACTGAAGTTTCTCCACTCGATATTGAGTCTGCTACAAAACGGACCAAAGACAAGGATGTTTATTTTGTTGCCACAAAAATCAAAAACGGTAAGACAGCTTATCTTGAACCATCTAAGAAAAATTGGATTGATACACTTATCGCATCTTCCACCTTGCCCTTTGTCACAAAAGGTAGACATAAAGTAGATGGAAGTAACTATATGGATGGTGGCTGGAGTGATCCTCTTCCTGTACAAAAAGCATACAAAACCGGTTCTAAAAATATCCTTGTGATACGGACATCTCCCGCTGACCTGAAGCACTCCCAAAGCTGGCCTGATTACTTCGGCAGTTTTTATCATCGTGACAATAAAGGCCTTGCTAGTTGCTTTGAAAGAAGTCACGAGCAATACAACGAGAGTATCGACTTTATGCTCAAGCCTCCATCGGATTGTGTCATCAAGCAAATTGCCCCTAGGCGTTTGCTTAAAAGCACCACTTACACCTACTCTATTAGTACACTCAAAAAAGATTACCGCTATGGACTTGAACTAGGCTTAAACTTTTTGGCAAAACAAAAAAAATCAAAAAAATAAAACTTGTTTACAGCTCCGCTAATAGCTAATATTCGTTTACAACTTCGCTGTAGAAAACACACAATCAAAACATCATGCAATTCAAATACCTAAGTCTACTTCTACTTTTAGCGATAACTATTTCACTTAAGGCGCAAAGCATAAAAGTGCAACCTTACCTACAAGATGCAAATCCGAACACCATTCGTATTCTTTGGGAAACGACTGAAGGGGACGAATCTATTGTAGAATGGGGACTGACAGCAACACTTGGGAATAGCACTTCCGGTACCTCTGAGATTAGCTCTGGTACTGCTCAAATTCACGATGTTTTGCTGGAAGGTTTAACACGATTTACAAAATACCACTATCGTGTAAAGACGGGAAACGCTACTTCTGAAATTTATACCTTCAAAACAGCTCCCTTTGCATCCGACAAAGAGTCATTTCGATTGATCGCAATGAGTGACATGCAACGAGATGGAAGCAATCCCAATAAATTTGCAGAATTGATAGATGAGGGCGTTTTGACTTACGTCCAAAATAATTTTGGCGCTGATTTGAACGAAGAAATTGCTTTTGTTATGATCCCCGGAGACCTTGTTGTTACCGGATCAAATTATAGTCAATGGGAAGAACACTTTTTTACACCTTCTCAAGCTCTATTCAATCAGGTTCCTATATATCCTGTTCCGGGAAACCATGAACAAAACTCAGAATACTATTTCAAATATTTTCACTTGCCGGATAATGGCAGCACTGATTTCGAAGAACATTGGTGGTACAAGGATTACTCCAACACCAGAATCATTGGCCTAGACTCCAACTCGCCTTACAACAATCAAACGCAACTAGATTGGCTCGAAGGCGTTTTGGCAGAAGCTTGTACTAGTGACTCTATCGATTTTGTTTTTGCACAATTGCACCATCCTCACAAATCTGAACTCTGGACACCGGGCGAAAGCAACTACACCGGTCAAGTCATCGAACTTTTAGAAAACTTCACAGATGATTGCGACAAGCCAAGTATCCACTTCTTTGGACACACGCATGGCTACTCCCGTGGTCAGTCACAAGACCACAAACACCTGTGGGTCAACGTAGCTAGTGCTGGTGGAGCTATTGACCTTTGGGGGGACTGGCCAACTGCGGACTACGATGAGTTTTCCGTTTCGCAAGACGAGTATGGCTTCGTGGTAGTCGATGTCAATGCCGGTAACGATCCATCTTTTACACTAAAAAGAATCGGTCGTGGTGATGCAGCGAATCCACAGGACAATATACTTCGCGATAGTTTAATGATCAAAAAGAGTTTGGACAAACCAAGTACTCCTCTAACTATATTTCCAAAGGATGAGACGGTAAACCCTGACTGCGTGGTTTTATTAGGCAATGATTTTTCATCTTCGTTTGGCGAAAGCCATGGTGCTAGTCAGTGGCAAATTTCTACCAATTGCACCGATTTTTCCAATCCAAATTATGATAGTTGGAAGGCATACGAGAACTGGTACTACGATGTTGACACACAAGCCGATGATGACCTTCGTGATGAAGCGGTTATGAACCTTTCCGAAAACACAGACTATTGCTGGCGAGTACGCTATCGAGATCGTAGCTTGAATTGGACTGACTGGTCAGAGGCCAGCCCGTTTAGTACTAGTGCTTCTCAGTATAGTCAAAACCTAATCATTAACCCTGGGGCAGAATCGGACTTGAGCGGATGGACTCCAACCATCGGTGTCTCAGAAGTTTTGACTGATGGAGAATGTGATGGAATTGCTCCACATACTGGTGTGAAATATTTTGCGATTGGGGGTGTTTGTATGGATGGTGCTTATGCTGAATGTGAGCAATTGGTGAACCTAGTGAGCTACAGTGCTGAAATAGATGCGGGCACTTTACAAGCCAACTTTGGTGGCTACCTTTCTAATTGGGGAGGTCAGGATGTACCAGCGATGAAGTTATATTTTCAAGATGAAAACAATATGAATTTGGATTCTACGGAGACTATTTCTTCATTGATTTCAAGCTGGACTTTATTTAGTGAGTGGGCAGCTATTCCAGTTGGTACACGTATCATTTCTTTTACGCTTACAGGCACCCGAAATGCTGGTGCTGATAATGACAGTTACTTTGATGATTTGTTTTTGCGAGTTGGCCCAGCAGAACTTGGCTGTGACGAATTTATGGTTTCTACACAAACTGCTCCGCAAAAGTTATTGACCCTAAAAGTGGCTCCAAATCCGGTATTTGACACAGCTAACATCATTCTTCCTTTTTCGGATGGGAAAAATATGACTGTTCGTATTAGTGATGCTTTAGGGCAAAAAGTGAAGCTTCCTGTGACTTATGAAGGCAATAAAGTTAGATTGAATTGTGGTGGATTGGCGAAGGGCCTTTACTTTTTTAATGTTTATCGGGATGCTGTTTTGGTGGGGACTGGAAAGTTTAGTTTATAGGAATTCTTATAAATAGTTTTTGAAAAATGCGACAAAACAATTACCAAGAAAATTACGATAAAGTAAAATATTTTTCAAATAATTCACACCACATTTAAAGGATTAAAACACTAGATCAATGAGCTTCTACTCCACCCGACTCAGCTATCGAGCTTACGAACCCAATGATGAGCCATTATACCTTCAGCTTACCATGAGTGACGAATTGATGAAGCATATCAACGGCAAAGCACATACGGAATCTGAATCGAAGGCTCGTTTTCAAAAGATACTGGCCATCAATGCTGCTAAGGATGAGTCAGAAGTTTATGCGGTTTTTCATAAGGAGACGAAGGACTATGTTGGCTTGGCGAAATTTGTGTTTACGGGAGAAGAGCAGGCAGAAATTGGTTATGTTTTGCACAAAGCGTTTTGGAGGCAAGGGTATGGTACTGAAGTTTCGAAACGGATGATTGAACGCTCTGAAGTTAAAAAAGAGGCGAAAGAATTGATTGCACTTATCGATCCGGAGAATATTGGTTCTAAAAAAATATTGGAAAAATGTGGTTTTGTATTGAAAGAAATGGGCACTTGGCAGGGCCTTCCCTGTGCAACCTATCATCTAATCAAAAAAAATCTCTCTAACCTATAAATTTTCAACTTTTATCTATACTTTGTAGTACATTCTTTCGAAAGAAGAAAACTCGACTTTCCCCAAACTACAGCTATCGGGGAAAATACAAAATCGAGTGGTGGCAGCCGACTCCCCGTCCGCTGCCGTTTTGTTTAGCCAAATACTTTTCTGATTTAAGACAAATAGTTTCTCTTTATCTTCTCCTTTAACTACCTTTGTGCGTTTAGCAAAAAAATTGGAATTCAATTTTCAATTAGAGAAAACAACGCTCATAAGGGACTGACAAACAGTCAATTATAGCAAAATCTAACTTATTAAATCTGTATTAGACTTTAATTTTTATTTCGCATTGCAAATAAACATCTTGCAATAGAGATTATGCATAGAGATTATGCATAGAGATTTTGTACAGGAACCAAATAGGGCTTTTGAGAAAAACCGAGGAACGCCCGGAATCTAATAGCCTTAGCTATTAAGGTGAGGACGAGACGACAGCTTTTTTTTAAAAGAACATTTGGGCTCCATACTAATTCTCTGTTCATAAACTCTAATATTAAATAAATATTAAATTCATCGAAATAGATCTAATTTTTAAATCAAAAAATGAACTTTCTTTCCTTTCAAACTAAACTTATTCAACTGCCTTACGAGGAACAGGAATTTCTTAAAATTCTATCCATCGCTTTCGAGCCTGTTAGTCAAAGTAACATGATGAGCATCCTCGAAAAATCGAATATTCGTGATGAAGAAGGACAGAAAATAAATGCGACTCGTGTCCGAGAAATTCGAGCCAAATTAGACACAGAGACTTGGATCAATGTCAATACCAATGGTCGAATGTCTTCCCTACCCAGCAACCGGGAACTCATTATGCGAATCGCGATAAAAGAAGAGACCTTTGGGGTATACTACACTGAAATTCGCAAGTATTATCCTTTCAAAGAATATGCTCAACGTCCGCGTAATTTTGAAGTTTGTATCAGCGATCTCCGTGTGGCCTTATATATGCACAATACTGATCGAACAGATGAGCTTCTTGATGCCATTAGCCGTCACCATGCTAGGGATTGGCAGGAGTTTGGCTTCTTTAAGCAGTTCTTTCTTCCCTTTGATGCGGAGCTTTTTGACACCTTTGGAGAGGGTATAAAAGTCTCAGCTCTTAAGACAGTTCTCTTCGAATCACTCTATGAATTAGATTCGATTGATGAACTAACCCTTTACCTTGAAGGCAAATCAGATCAGATACCTGAAGGTCAGAAAAACTCTTTCACACCTTACCTTCACACTATTTATCTACTAAAAGGTAACGTTGCCAAAGCGACTAAACTACTAGCCAAAGAAAAGAAAACCAATACCCTACTCACTCGAAAAGGGTGGATCAATTTTTTAGAAGGTTCTTACACCAAATCACTAAAAAACTTAGATCAGGTCTTGCTCAATGTTCAAAAAAGTACCGGCAATTCCGACAAATACTTCAAAACGCTGGCTGGTCTTTTTCACGTATTGGCCATCATTCAAACTCAAGAAAAGGGTTACCTCGATCGAGTTGGAACTTACGTAAAAAACACACAGGAATCTGCCTTCAATAAACCATTCGCTTATCTCGGAGCTACTGCAAAATATCAACAAAACTTCAAGCTACAAGCGGAAGAAAATATGCTATTAGAAGCAGTGACTAGTATTGACTGGCTGTTCTGGGGCTTTGCAGCTTACTGGACAGAAACCGAAGCTGATAAAATTAACATTGAAGTACTCGAGCATTATTATACCCTCGCTGGCAAAAACGATTACCCTTGGATACGAATGGAATTTGCTGGTATTTTATCCAAACTAGAACGTACTGATAAAAAGCAGCGCATCTATCTAAAAGAATGGAAACGCCTTAACAAGCAACTCAAGGTGAAAAGTGTGCTAAAGATTGTCCCCGTTTTAGAAAAATGGGAACGCTCGCTTGAAGCATTACTCAACCTTAGCACACTTAATAAAAAGGTCGCTGCACCAAGCCACTTACCAAAGACAAGGTTGGTATACTACATACATTTCAAAAACAAACAAATACAACCTAAAGAACAAACCTTAAGTAAAGGTGGCAAATGGAGCGCTGGTAGAAATATTGCCCTCAAACGACTTAGCATGGGAGGCCTCCCTTACATGTCAACACAGGATGCAAACGTTGCAAAAGCAATCGATGCTTCTGGTAATGGATGGGGTGCACAAAATAAAGAATATCACGAATTCAATTTCGAAAAAGCAATCAAAGCTCTTGTCGATCACCCATACCTATTTCTTTGGGAAGCACCCACCGTCAGTGTGGAACTGAGAGAACAGAAACCTGAGTTAATAGTAGAAGAGGATGGAAATCATTTTGAGATTAAATTCTCTCAACCTTTTTCTGATACAGGTATTTATCTAACCCGTGAAACGCCTACTCGATACAACTTATTAAGTGTCGACAGTAACCTCCAACAAATTAACAACCTGCTGGAAAATGGTAAATTACGTGTTCCAAAAAAGGCAAAAGATCAAATCATTAAAATGGTGGGCAAACTGTCCAACGTAGTTACGATTCAATCTGTTCTGGGAGAAGGTGCCATTGATATTCCAGGTGTCATTGCAGACCCTAGACCTTGTATTCACATGCTTCCGATTGGTACAGGTTTTAAAATTGAATTCTTTGTAAAACCTTATATCACCGACCCTCCTTATTTCAAACCAGGCGTAGGTCGTGCCAATGTAATTACTGAAGTTAAAGGTATCCGTACACAAACCAAACGTGACCTGGAAGCCGAACGAAATCTTGCAAACGAAGTGGTAGCTGCTTGTCCAAGTTTCAAAAAAGTAACACCCTACAATGGCGAATGGCTCTTTGACGATATAGAAGATTGTCTCAATGTAATGGTAGAGCTAGATCCCTTACATAAAAACAAAGCACTTAATCTAGAACATCCAAAAGGTGAAAAAATAAAGATTGTTGGTGAGGCTACTTTCAACAACCTTTCCATTCAAATCAAAAAAGAAAATGATTGGTTTGGCATTACAGGTAAACTGAATGTAGACGATAAACACATCATGGATTTTCAAAAACTATTGGCCCTAGTGGGTGATAGTTCGATGCGCTTTGTTGAAGTTAGTGAAGGTAAATTTTTGGCCATTACAAATCAACTGCGTAGCAAACTCCGTGAGATCAATAGTATGGTAACTCGCAATGAAGATGAACTTCAATTTCATTCACTAGCCGCTCCTGCTATGGAAGGTTTTACCAACATGATTGAAGATATACAAGTAGACGCTGCATGGAATGCACAACTAAGAAGATTGGAAGCAATCAAAGAAGTTCAGGTTAAGGTACCTTCTACTTTTAAAGCGGTATTACGTGATTACCAAGAACGTGGTTTTCAATGGCTTACACAACTGGCGGATTGGGGTGTAGGTGCCTGTCTGGCTGATGATATGGGACTTGGAAAGACCATTCAAGCACTCGCACTGATAGTCAGTCGAGCTGAAAAAGGCGCAACGCTTATCGTAGCTCCAGCATCGGTTGCCCGAAATTGGTTGAGAGAAACTGAGAAGTTTGCACCTTCTCTAAATCCCCTACTTTTCGGACAAGGAGATCGTAAAGAAATGGTAAAAAATCTAAAGCCATTTGACATCATGATCACCAGTTATGGCTTGATGCAAACAGAGGCAGTCTTATTATCGGAACATACCTTCACCACTATCATTTTGGATGAAGCACAAGCGATAAAAAACCGTCAAACTAAGCGTTCTAAAACCGCAATGAAATTACAGGGTGATTTCAAAGTATTGACAACAGGTACACCAATTGAAAATCATCTAGGTGAGATTTGGAATCTGTTTAATTTCATTAATCCTGGTTTACTTGGTTCGCTTGATCGATTCAACAATTCATATGCTGTCCCGATTGAAAAGAATCAGGATGTAGAAAAGAGTCAACAATTAAAACGCCTCTTACAGCCCTTCATTTTGCGTCGACGCAAAAACGATGTACTTTCTGAACTACCTGAGAAAACGGAAGTTACACTCTTGGTAGAGCTATCAGAAGAAGAACGTTCATTCTATGAAGCCTTGCGACGAAATGCCTTAGAGAAATTGGCTACACTAGATGAAGATGGCGGACAAAAACGTTTTCAAATCTTAGCAGAATTGATGCGTATGCGACAGGCAGCTTGTCATCCTCGCTTGGTTATGCCACACTCCAAGATTCAAAGTTCGAAGATGAATTTGCTAAAGCAAACTGTATCTGAACTCATTCAAAACGGACATAAGGCACTTATCTTTTCTCAATTTGTAAAACATCTTCGCCTAATTGAAGAATGGGTGCAAGAAGAAAATATTTCCTACCAATACCTTGATGGTCAAACAGCATTGACTAAACGCGAAAAATCAATTAATGCTTTCCAAGAAGGCGAAGGCGATTTATTTTTGATTTCTCTAAAAGCTGGTGGTGTTGGTCTGAACTTAACTGCTGCCGATTATGTTATCCATCTTGATCCTTGGTGGAATCCAGCAGTGGAAGATCAGGCGAGTGATCGTGCGCATCGAATTGGACAAAAGCGTCCGGTGACTATTTACCGACTGGTTAGTGAGAATACGATTGAGGAGAAGATTGTTCAACTGCATGCTGATAAACGTAACTTGGCAGATAGTTTGTTGGAAGGAACGGAGGCTAGTGCGAAGCTTTCTGCTGCAGATTTATTGGCCTTGATAAAGGGCGAATTTTAAGAAGATTCTAGGAGTGAAGACTAGAAGGACAGGCGATAGCTAAAGTTTATCATCGCCTGTCCTTCACTCCTTTAGGTCTTGTTACTTTCAAAGCTTATTCAATATATAGCCCCATCCACCTACGATTCATTTCAAAACGAAAACCATAAGTAAAAATCATTTTTCAACGCATTCTCTCGACATGTTTCGAACACAAGCAGTCAGACATTTTTTGATAACTTACCTATCCATATTGCTAATATGGAAGATCTTTGTGGCCATTGCATTTGGTGATTTTTTTTCGGTCATTCCACTGGGATTACAATTCTTTATTATTGCCTTGATTCTTATTGAGCATAGTTGGACAGCTACCTTTCTACGTACTTGGGTGATCGTATTTGTGATAGCTGATCGAGGACTTAGGATTGGGGCAAAAATATTGGCGAGCTTGAATGGAGAGATGGAGTATGTTACGTCCCCGATGTTTTACCTTGGTGTTTTCCAATTCCTTATGGGCTTTGTTATTCTTTATTTGGCGAAGATGTTTATTCGAGAGGAGACTTAGAATCTTAGATGCTTATATTTGACTTGCAGTCTTGTTTGTAATGGAAAGGCAGATTTGGAAAATTAAAACCAGTGATCTCTTCAGTCTATGCGCATCTGACAAAAAAATGCCAGCCCGACAGATTTCAAGCCAATAAAAAAACAAAAAAATGAAGCAGCCAAAAGTAGGAATAGGGATCATCATCCAAAACAAAGAAGGAAAAATACTAGTTGGTAAACGACGTAATACGCTATCTCCTTACTACTCCATTCCCGGTGGACATCTTGAAATGGGAGAGACATTTGAAGCGACAGCCATCAGAGAAGTACAAGAAGAAACAGGTTTGATAATACAAAATCCAAAAGTGTTTTGCGTGACGAATAATTTGGAAACCTATGGTGAAACGGGGGAACATTATGTCTCAGTAAACTTGTTGTGTGTTACATTTGAAGGTGAACCGGCATTGATGGAACCGGAAAAATGTGAGAGCTGGGAATGGGTATCTCCGGAGCTACTTCCTGAGCCTCATTTTGATGCGAGTCGATATGCCGTTGAGTGTTATTTAAAGAAAGTATTTTATCTTACAAATCAATCCAACACCTCCAAAACCATCTCCCACAAATCCTCATAAGGCAACATCTCCAAATCCGGATTATATCCCTTTAATGGAGGAAGTGGTTCCACATTTTTTGCCACCTTTTCCTGAACAATTTCAGCATTAAAGTCACCCGGTACAATGTGCAGCAATCGTCTGAACACAATTCGGGCACGAGAGCCTTGCTCAAAGTTTTCTTCTGAATATTTCTTGATCGCAGAGCGCTCTTTAATGATATTCTCCCTACCATTTTCAGAATCTAATCGAAGGATTATTTTCAGAATGAGTGTATTGATTTTATGACCTGATTTATCTTTATTGAAGACGATGATACTATTTAGGAAATGACCAATCTTAAATTGATGTGACTCAGCTTCCACTTTTCCGGCAAGGATTAAAAACTTAATGTATCCTTTTACAAAATACCAAGTTTCGTAAATAACTTTATTAAGATCTTTTTTGATGTAGCGTTTGTTTTCTGCCTCTTGATAGATCTCATAGGCTTTTTGATAATTCTTTCGATGTAGTTCGATAATAACTCGATAATAAACAAAAACACTCCAGGAAGATGTTCCTTTTTTGATACCATCAATCGCTTTATTGATTGCAACAACGGCTGCGTCATAATCTCCTGTTTGAATATAAGCAACCGCAAAATCTTTATAAAAAGGAAAAGTACGCTCTATCCCTTTTTTATTTAAAAATTCAATGACCTCATGACTTTGTTTAATGATTAGATTAAAATCAGACTGGTGAGTAGCATAAGCATTGAGTAACAGGTAAGTTCTTATCCAGATTTCGGCAGAGTCATAAATTAGATAACCTTTGAGCTCATCACAAATCTCTTTTAGCCTAGTTACTAGAATAAGGTCTGGGCTTTTAGTGCGGTTAAGAGCAAAGGAAATACTAGAAAACTTAAGCTTTACTATTTTTTCATAATAAGCTAGTTCGTTATAATATAAAGCAAATTCGGTAAATTTTGCGCCTAGCTTTTCGTTTTGCCCAACTACGTAGTAGTAGTGTTGTAAAAAAGTCGCAAACTCTCCAGCTAGTTTATTGAACAAATATTTTTTAGCTTTTTTGAAATGAGCGAGTACATCTTCAACAACAAGCTCACTTTCTCCGCGCTTCGCATATTTCTCCATCTGAATAGCCATATCGCTACAAGCTGCAAATGCCTTTTGGGTGTTTGAAATAGACTTTGGCTTAGTACTTGTATTACTTCGTTTATCCATTGAGTTGATATTCTTTCAATTCAACAAATCGCCTACATAGAACTTTTCGCAGACTAGAAATAACAAGGTAATTATTAATTAACCACATAAATTTCATTGTTATGTCTAAAAAAAGTATTTCTAAATTAAGCACATTAAAGCAAATTAAAAAAGTTGATACTACCGATTTGAAAAAATTGAAAGGTGGTACAGGCACTATGAGTGATATCATTATCGACGCCGATATTTGGTAGTGTTCTTCCTTGATTCAACAAAGTTTGTAAAAATATTGGAATAAAACGAATGTTTTTTCTCGCTAAAACTTTCTTTCATTCTAAATATCTTTGTACCAAAGGGAACGTCCCCGAAAGGACGTCCCCGCAGTTATTGGAACCTCGAAAATTCTTGTTTCTGTGTCTACTACAAAAATAAGGATTAAGCTTGAAAGTACCTAAAAAGTCCTTTCGAGCTTATGTCCTTATTTTTTCTGTATTTAAAACCATATACTTCTGATAATCAAGATATTAAATAGTTTAGAACAATATAATTCATTCAATAGGCTGTCCCGTTTCAATGCCTTTTGTCATGGATTTAACACAAAGATAAAGTTAGGTTTTTAGCCAATTCATTAACAACATATAGTCATTTGTTATTATAAGTAAATGACTTCTAGTTAGTTAGAATTGGCTAAACACATCATCTTGCGTCATCCTATCCGTTATTCCCAATCTCTTTTACATTCACAATGTAATGCTTCTTAGTCCATCATTTCGTTAAATCTAGTTGTACATCTCCTTTCCTTTTAGTAATTTTCCATCCTCAATCGTTCATCACCATCGATTCATTTTAGTAAAAAAAAACCATGGAAGCCAATTTACCCCTCGATAGTCAACTTTCTAATGAACAACTATCCCTCAATCCTGAAATTAGATCTTTCCTTAAGGAAACAGCCAAATGGACTTTTTTCATCTCTATAATTGGTTTTATATATGTTGGTATCATCGTAATAGCAGGGATAGCGATGGGATTTTCTTCTGGCTTCATGCCTGACACAGGTACTCCAATGCCGATATCAATGGGAGCAATTGGAATCGTCTACGCAATACTTGGTTTAGTTACACTCATTCCTTTTCTTTATCTATTCCGGTTTTCAACCAACATGTCTACAGCTTTACGCAATAATAGCGAATCTAGCTTAACCGCTTCTTTCTCCAATCTAAAATCACACTACAAATTTTATGGTATTTTCATCATCGTGGCTCTTGGTATTTATGTGCTAATCCTTATCGGTGTTGTGATTGGTTTTAGTAGATTTATGTAAGTAATGTGCAGAATTAAACCTACTAATAAATCTGCGCCTTTTAAACCTATACTTCCTTTTTTTGTGAAGCAATCCAGAAGGATTACTCCAAAAAAGCAAGTCGTCTAGATTCAAAATCCATCAGAATTTATTGTAAACACAATTTTGAACACCAAGTGCTTGGACTAAATTTAAATTGAACACCTGCTTACAATATGAGTGAAAAATTAAAGCAACTAAAGCAACATATCAAGGAAAATGAAATCGATCTTTTCTTTGACAAAATCAACTCATCATTAGCTGTAGATTCTGATTTGGTTAATTTGGCTATAACGCTAAAAAGTAAATACAAACATTACAAAACAGATTCTATCAAAGGTATTCTCTCTTCCGAGGAACATCAACTACAACGCAATACGCTTATCAACGATCTACTCAATATGCTTGATCTTGCGGATGAGGATGATTTTAAAAATGATATCATTCAAAAATCTATTACTTATTTTCATACCGCCATAACAAAGAAACAAAATGAGCTCAAAGAAATTACCAATAAAAAGGCGGATGGGATTGATAAAGCGGCCTATAGCTTGATAAAACTTGGTCAAATCCTTAGCGGAAAAAAAGACGAAGTAGAGCAAACTATCCTTTTTGATCAAACACTAAAAGCTGCTTCAAGAAAAGTGCTTAGACGTGTGACCATTGCTTGTACCGAAATAAAAGCACTCCGATCATTTCAAAGTAAATCCTTTAAAGAGATTATCCAGCTTTATCAGGAACTAGTTTTGTACCTAGACTTCCCCAAGGAAAAGATAGATGCACAAAAAATTGCTTTGCTTCAACATAATTTTGATGATATAAAAATACATGCTCAAAAACTAGAAGCAGCTCAAGGCAAACAGCTTAAGCCATTTAATGAAATACTTCCAGGTATTCAGAATTTTATCGCTACCAAAGATCTAATTTGTAAAGCCTTACAAACACAGCTTCCTGAAAACAGAAGCATTCAAGAAAACATTGATACTACTTACAGCAACTTCGATTCTGTAGAAAAATTAATCCTCGAAACTGTCGATTCTCTAAGCAAAATCGAACTTTCCGATATGACACTAATCAAACAACTAGACAACTTGATTAGCGAACTCAAACTTAACTTAGAAGAACTATGAATACTCAAAGAACTGGCGCCCTCGGCGCCCTAATGGATGAATACGAACGTGCAGCCATTGATCTCAAAGCAGTCCTTTCTAATATTTCTGATAAAGATTTCCAACTAATCAGAGACAATAAAACGGAAGATCCAGATTGCCAATCTATACAAACCATCAATGTTCATGTTGTCCATTCAGGATATACCTACGCCAACTACCTTAACACTGTTTTCGATGATGCATGGAAGGAATACAATATGCCAATCGACAATGCAACAAAAGGTATTGAAGAGATAAATAAAATGCTGATTTATACCGATCAGATTTTAGATGACAAGTATCAACTCCCCTCTCAAACAGTAGACGAATGGATTTTTAAAACAAGGTGGGGTGTCACTTATGATGCTGAACAATTGCTGGAACACGCAATTGTTCATATACTTAGGCATAGACGGCAGATTGAGAATTTTTTAAAGTAGTCGGAGCTGACTAGTCGGAAGTTTTAGCTAAAATCTGCCTTTGCTGACAGGCAGGCGACTAAGTCAGCGACCTAGTGAACCTCCTACTTTCAACTAATTCATCCATTTCTTTTGCATCCATCTTTCTTTTCAATAGCTTAGTACTCTGTAACATTCAAAGCAAATTTTACCTTTATTCAAACCAATATAAAATGGAAGACGTACTAGATGATTCAATAAATAATGAGCTCAACTTAAAACAAAGACATGGCTGCGTAACAGCCTATCTAGTATTTATGATTGTCATAAACTCATTAATAGCTCTAGCCTATTTATTTGCTAATCAATTTGTTTTGGAAGAAACTGCTGGTTCTTCTCCAGCTATGATTTATGCGCTTGGAATAATTGGTATCGCAAACGTAGTATTTGCTGTCATGCTATGGAAATGGAAAAAGATAGGCTTTTTCGGTTTTATAGGTACCTCACTCGCTGCCGCTGCCTTAAACATCATGATGGGAGTTGAGATTAGTCAAATAATCATGGGACTGGTAGGTATTGCTATTCTATACGCCATCTTACAGATCAAACAAGACGGCCGCTCTGCTTGGGAGAATATGGAAAATTAATGATCAATACAATAAATTACTTCTAAAATTTTAATCATTGAAAGTAGGAAGTATTCACACAAATTAAAGTGTTAAGCTTTTGTGTGAATATTTCCTTTTATAAATTCAATTTTCAAGTTCCAACTATGACTCACTACATCTCCTTACTCCGCGGCATCAACGTATCCGGTCAAAAGAAGATCAAAATGGCTGAGCTAAAAGGCCATTATGAATCCATCGGATTTACTGATGTACAAACATATATTCAAAGTGGAAACGTATTGTTTAAGAGCTCACTAAATGATGAAACAGCTATTGCCAAAAAAATTCTAAGTAAAATAAAAAAGGAATATGGATTCGATGTCCCAATATTAATCACGACTGAAAAAATACTTAAAAAAGTAATCAGTAAAAATCCTTTTTTAAAAAATCCAGCTATTGACATCAGCAAATTACATGTCACCTTCATGGCCAAACTAGCAGACAAGACACTCACCAATACAGTCAAAGCTCACGAAGATCCAAACGATGATTTCATCATTGACAAACAAAGTATATACGTACACTGTCCTAATGGTTATGGACGAACCAAACTCACCAATAATTTTTTCGAAAGAAAATTAAAAGTGCCATGCACTACTCGGAATTGGAAAACCGTGAACCGATTGTATGATATGTGCTCGGCTTAGTCTGTCCACAAAGTTTTTCATACTTTGAAGCGCTTAGCTTAGTCTAGTTATATTAGTCTTCTCAGTCCATAGAGATTCACAGTAGCCTGCCGGCCAACATAGATTTACAGCAAACTTCGCTCTTCCAACTTCCGTCTTCGGTTTAAAATTCCCTATATTTATAAAAACAACCCCCTCTACCAATGAAAACTGACAAATTCAAAGCCATTATTCCAAACGTCAATTGGACAAAAGCGGAAGCCTTTATTCCCCACCTTAGCCATATTTTACCCAGCTATGGCATCGATACTTCTTTGCGAAAAGCACACTTCTTAGCTCAACTTGCACATGAAAGTGGAGGACTCCGATACACGGAGGAGAATCTTAACTATTCTGCAAAAGCACTCAGAATCACCTTTCGAAAATACTTCTCTAGTATTGAAGAGGCAGAGCTCTATGCTCGCCAGCCCGAAAAAATTGCTAACCGGGTATACGCCAATCGCATGGGAAATGGGGATGAAGCAAGCGGTGATGGTTGGAAATTCCGAGGTCGAGGACTCATTCAGCTAACTGGAAAATGGAACTATGATAAGTTCGGAAAATCTCAAAACATCGATTTTATCACTAAGCCAGATCTAATACTAGAACCAGAATGGGCACTCAAATCTGCTGCTTGGTACTGGAAAAAACGCAAAATCAATCAATTTGCTGATCTAGATGATATCCACATGGTCACCAAACGAGTCAACGGTGGTACCAATGGTCTTAGTCATCGACAGCATTATCTAGCTGAGTTTAAGCGACTGTATGAAATGCTAGAATTAGATGGACAATAAAGGGCTAACTCGACTCTCCTCAAGGAGACTCTCCCCTTTTGTCAAAATCAAAATGACAATCAAAATCAAAGCACTTCATCTAAGATGAAATATCGATACATTTACCTATTTGATTATCAGCCAGTTGAACCAAGTCATCTATATACTTTTTGGGGTTAATTTTGATTGATTTTTTGATTTTACTTTTTTTAGGACACTGCTAATTGAACAGGCTTCCCACGCCTAAATCCAGTCCAAAAAAGCTATCTTTGTGGCACATTAAAAAACAGACTCTTGACTTTTGACGATTTAAATCTAAACAGCGCACTGAAGAAAAGCCTCACCGAACGAGGTTTCTTCAATCCTACTCCTATCCAACGTGAGGTATTTTCCCTCATTATGTCTGGTAGAGACGTAGCTGGTGTTGCCCAAACTGGAACAGGAAAGACTTTAGCTTACTTACTACCATTGCTTCGGCTTTGGAAGTTCAACAAAGATTCTATTCCCCGAATTCTCATACTCGTACCTACTCGTGAATTAGTATTGCAGGTGGTTGCAGAAATTGAACTATTAAGCACCTACACTACCTTGCGCGTGGCAGGAGTTTATGGAGGTACCAACATTAATACGCAGGCCATCATGCTCCGCGAAGGACATGACGTGATTGTGGCTACGCCTGGTCGTCTTTTAGATTTGAATCTTAATGGCGCCCTCAAACTCACATTGATCAGAAAACTCGTCATCGATGAGTTTGATGAAATGATGAACCTCGGATTCCGGCCTCAACTCAACAGTATTCTCGATATCCTTCCAGAGCGCAGACAAAATTTACTTTTCTCTGCGACTATGAATCCGGATGCAGAAAAATTGATCGATACTTTCTTCAATAAACCAGAGCGAATTATTGTAGCAGCTCACGGTACGCCACTCGAGCAAATCAAGCAGTATGCCTATATTCTTCCCAACTTTTATACTAAGGCTAATTTACTAGTTAAACTTTTGGAAGATCATGAAAACTTTACCAAGATTTTAATTTTTGCAGGATCTAAAAAACTTGCAGATTTTCTACACGAAATAGTGGAGGCGAAGTTTCCAGAAACTATTGGAGTCATCCATTCTAATAAATCTCAAAACTATAGAATTCGAAATGTGGAAGGTTTTCAAGATGGAACTTTCAGAGCGCTTATTGCAACGGACATTATTGCGAGAGGATTAGATATCAAAGAGGTGAGTCATGTTATCAACTTTGATTTACCAGATGAAGCTCCTGATTATATTCACCGAATTGGTCGTACAGGTAGAGCTGACAAAGATGGTATTGCCATTTCTTTTATAAAGGAAAGTGAAGAAGAGCTACAACTAGACATCGAGGACTTGATGAAGATGAAAATAGAGATGCTAGAACTTCCCGAAGATTTGGAAATATCAGAAGAGACCATCGAAGCGGAAAGAGAACGAATGGGTGGTGACAAACACTACATGTCCTCCCCTAGCATGAAATCAAAAGGAGCTTATCAAGAAAAGAGTTTAAAGAATCAAAAAGTGAACCTAGGGAACTCATACAAAAGAAAATTGAAAGAAAAATTTAAGTCCGTTACTAAACGAAGCGGCAAACAAAAGAAGACAAAATAACATGGAATTCGGAGAGCTACAAGATTTAGAAATACTTAGAGAAACTGGAAGTGGATTATTCCTCGGGGATGAGGAAGGTAATGATATTCTCCTTCCCGGAAAATACATTCCCGACAACTTCAAAGTTGGAGAAATGCTAGAGGTCTTCATCTACAAAGATGGAGAAGGACGACTTATTGCCACTACCATGAATCCCAAAATAACCTTACATGAATTTGAACTACTTCGCGTAGAAAAAGTGAGTGAACACGGCGCTTTCATGGACATGGGTATTGAAAAAGATCTCTTCGTTCCCTTTCGAGAACAGCAAGCCAAAATGCTGGAGGGCCGCTACTACCTGATCTTCATGTACATCGACGAAGACTCCGACAGACTAGTTGGATCCAATCAAATCAACCGCTTCTTGGATGATGAAGAAATAACCGTTAAGCCGGGCGAAGAAGTAGATATCCTTGTATGGGAACCAACAGATCTTGGCTACAACGTAATCATCAATGACCTACACAAAGGACTCGTTTATGACAATGAAGTCTTTACCCAATTACGACCAGGGCAAAGAAAAAAAGCCTACATCAAAAATGTAAGAGAGGACAACAAAATTGATGTTATCCTACAAAAACCGGGCTACCAAAACATTGCCGAACCCAACTCGAAAAAGATAATGGAGTACCTTGAAAGTAAAAAAGGTTTTATGCCTTTGACTGACAAGAGTAAGCCTGACGAAATAACTTTTCATCTTGAAATGAGTAAAAAGACATTTAAAAAAGCAATCGGCTTACTTTACAAAAAACGATTGATTCGTTTGGAGAAAGATGGGACTTATTTGATTGATGTAAAGAAACCTGAAGCGCAGGAACCTGAGGGTGATTAAATTTTAAGCAATTTGCAATCTAGTTAAAGGCGTTTAGTCACTTTAAAAGTTCAACAAACGTCTCCGAGATAAAAACTACATCAAATGTACTACCTCTTAATCATCATGCAAATCTACTGTATCTATCACATCGTCACTCAGAAAAATGACTTGTGGTGGATACCTCTTGTTATTTTTCTTCCTTTATTTGGTTGCTTGTTTTACATCTATAAAAAGATAATTAACCAACCAAAAATTGCACAGCAATATAGTAGTTCAAACAAACCAGACTTAGCCTCCATCTTCAACCCTGGAGGAAAAATAAAAGAACTCGAAAAACAAGTAGCTTTCTCCAATACCTTTACCAACAAAGTAGCACTTGGCGACGCTTACCTTCAAGAAAAAATGTATGATGAAGCCATCCCTGTTTTTGAATCTACACGGGCTGGTATTCACGACAATGACCCGCATGTAAATAACCAATTAATTTATGCTTATTTCCATAAAAACAACTTTGAAAGCGTAATTGAAATTGCAAAAAAAGCAAGCCAAAACCCATCCTTCAACAAAGCAAATGCAAAAGTACTTTATGGATTAGCATTAGAGAGTACCGGCGAGCTTGACAAAGCAGACAGCGTACTCCAATCCATGAATAGACAGTATGTCAATCTGGAACCAAGAATCATTTACGCCAAGTTTTTAATCCGGCAAAATCGTGAAGCCGATGCCAAAAATATCTACACCGAAATCATTGCCGAAGCAGAGCATATGAGCAACTTTGAATTGAAAGATAAACGACAATGGTTCGATGAAGCTCGCGATGAGTTGAAACGAATGTAGATGAACAGGAACTTGAAAGTTGGAAACGGGAAATTCCCTCTAAGACGAAATGCTCCGCGATCGAGTATACTCCCAGCTCCCAAGCTCCTTTAAATAACTCAACTAAGCGCTCTATCAAAATCCACATATCTTGAACCTCCTACTAATCACGCCCCCTTTCACACAGCTCAACACGCCTTACCCGGCCACAGCTTACCTAAAGGGATTTCTCAACACTAAAGGCCATAACTCTCGGCAAGCCGACCTAGGAATCGAAGTGATACTCGAATTGTTTTCTTCTAAAGGATTCAAGAACATATTTCAAGAAATTGAAAACAAAGAAACTGAACTAAGCGAAAATAGCAATCGAATCTTTCAACTCCGGGATAACTATATACAGACCATTGATCCCGCCATTCGATTTTTGCAGAATAAAAACCCTACCCTAGCCCACAGCATCTGTGATCGAACTTACCTTCCTGAAGCTAGCCGCTTCACTGAAATGGAAGACATGGAATGGGCTTTCGGTACCATGGGTACACATGATAAAGCGCGCCATCTAGTCACCCTCTACCTCGAAGACATGGGCGACCTCATCAAAGAAGTGATTGATCCACACTTTGGTTTTAGTCGCTATGCAGAACGGCTGGGTATGTCGGCTAGCCATTTTGATGATATCCACGAGGCTTTACAAGAGCCCGATAGTATTATCAGTACCGCTTTAAAACAATTACTAGAAACGCATATTCAAATAGCAAAGCCTGAAGTGCTATGCATTTCTGTCCCATTTCCAGGCAACTTATTCGGTGCCCTAAAATGCGGGCAATACGTCAAGGCCAATCACCCAAATATTAAAATTGTGATGGGAGGTGGTTACCCAAATACAGAACTAAGACGACTGGCTGAAGAACGCCTTTTTGACTATATAGATTTCGTCTCACTCGACGATGGCGAAGCACCACTTATGCTATTGCTTCAGCACCTTGAAGGCAAACTTGAACGCTCCGAACTAAAGCGTGTTTTTGCTAAAACGAATGGCGTCGTTTGCTATCACAATAATACCAAGGTTCTCGACATCGCTCAACGTGAAACGGGAACTCCAGACTATAGTGATTTGATTTTGCATGATTATCTTTCCGTCATAGAAGTGGTCAATCCCATGCACCGACTTTGGAGTGATGGCCGTTGGAATAAACTCACCTTAGCACATGGCTGCTATTGGGGCAAATGCACCTTTTGCGATGTGTCCTTAGATTACATTAAAAACTACGAACCACTTACACCTGCCATGCTCTGTGATCGGATAGAAACCATCATTGAGCAAACGGGACAAAACGGTTTTCACTTCGTGGATGAAGCTGCGCCACCAGCTCTGATGCGTGATCTTGCCTTGGAAATACTACGACGTAAAATTACGGTTACTTGGTGGACAAACATTCGTTTTGAAAAAAGCTTCACCCCTGACTTGTGTCGATTGCTAAAAGCATCAGGCTGTATCGCCGTTTCGGGTGGACTCGAAGTAGCTTCTGATCGTTTGCTTGATTTGATGAAAAAAGGTGTTACTGTTGCGCAGGTTGCACGAGTTGCTGACGCCTTCACAGAAGCAGGTATCATGGTGCACGCTTACCTCATGTACGGCTTTCCTACGCAAACCGATCAAGAAACAATAGATGCCTTGGAAATGGTGCGTCAACTTTTTGAAAGTGGTGTTTTACAATCTGGATTTTGGCATCGGTTTGCGATGACGGCACATAGTCCAGTTGGTCATGCTCCTGCCGAATATCAAGTAACTGACATTGGGCCAAGCTTTGGTGGCTTTGCAGATAATGATCGAATACATGAAGACCCAACGGGTACGCAACACGAACTCTATTCAGAAGGCTTGCGCAAATCTTTGTTCAATTACATGCATGGCGTTTGTTTCGAATTTAACTTATCGGAATGGTTTGATTTTGACATACCAGAGACTAGGATCCCCAGTGATTATATTGCCAATTGTCTTGAAGACTTGTCGGAAATCAGTCCTCGTCAAAATGCCATTGTTAGCTGGCTGAATCGTCCTCCAGAAATCTTAGAATTGGACGAAGATTCCATGTTGCTGAACTTTCACAACAAACAGACTAGCTGGGAAGCAGAATTAGATATTGATACAGCTCAATGGTTGATTCAAGCCTTGGAGAAAGTTGGTAGTTCTGCAGAAACAGTCATTACTTTCAAAGCATTAAAAAAGGATTGGGAAGTGTTCTCAGACTTAAGTTTTGAGGAATTGGAAGGAACTGAGATTTGGGAACAATTGCTGGAAAGTGGGTTGCTGATTGTTTAAGACGGATTACCGAATACAGAACCTAGCTTTGCTTATTGTGGCCTAAGTAATCAAAAAAACGAGCCTTGAAAATGCAATCATCTTCAAGGCTCGTTTTATATTATATAACACATCTTATTTTACTCAACAAGATGATTCACAATGTCATCGTTACCAATATCTTTTGGATTCAATCCCCACTTATTCTCTCCCGGCACACTGTCTTGACATAAGAATACAATCAAAACAATAAATCCAATAAGTGGAATAAAAACGATCAAGAACCACCAAGCGCTTCTTCCTCCATCATGCAATCTTCTTGCTAAAACTGCTAAACTTGGAACAAACACAATCAAAGAATATAATGGATTCAAAACAGGCATTTCTGTCATAAAATCAATCCCCATTGTAATAGCAGATATAATAGTAGAGAATAAGGTAAAATACCAATATTCTGATCTGCGAGATCGACCTTTAAAGTCTCCAAATTTTCGAAAAACGTCTAAAAAGTAATTCATAGTGAATTTTTTGGTTAGTTAAATTAATTTGAATAGTAATACAAAAACAAGCTCGATACATGGAGCTTATCAAAATAAAAAGGCGAGTTAATCTTCTCCATCTATCTTAGGTTTCCTTGTAATCAAGTATACAGGCAAACCAATAATAAGCAGTAAAAAAGTAAAGATTGCCCAAGCCCAGGGATTCATTCCTCTAGAATTTGCATCATTAAATACCCAAAACCCAGCAGCTCCTGCGATTACGAGTCCGATCAATTGTGCCATAATTTATATTTTAAGTTAGTAAATTATAAACCAATATAGGAAAAACCTGATATTAATAGGATTATTGGTCAACAAAAACATCTTTTTCAGGTTTGGTCTATGTGTATTCTAAATTGATCTCTTTATCAGAAAGCCCATATTAATGTCGCGAAATAAATTAAAAGAACTACGCCCACTTATCCCAAGCATATCAGAGGTGGATAAAATCACTCCTTCTGAGCACTTTCAAAATACTTGCCTCCGCCCTATTCTTAAATTTCAGAACAGTTTGCTAGTGGCAATTTTCCAGCAATACAACAGCAAACACCGTGCGAGCTTTCTCAACGGAACTAATGATTTTAAGCTGACTTACGTCAAAAATGCCGTTCAGAAAGACAGAGACTTCAAGAATCAATTACTGGGCTGCATCATTGGGCAATTTACATTGGATGAGTTTGAAATTTTTGCTGCCGATGAAAAGGAAAATAAGAAACGACTGGTAGCTATGCTAATTCAGCGGCTTCAATCCCAAGTTGTATGATGGAGCAAACTATAAAGAATAAAAGCTCCCTAGCTGCGATATATAAACATACTCCTTTTTCTAGAGATCTGGTCGTATTTTTATTTTCATATTAATGCTCATTTTCATTCTAATTCTAAGTCTTCCTCCCTACCTTTGCAAAAACTAACAAGCATACCATCAAACATGAAATTCAATCACTACACTTTTTCGCTACTTTTCCTTGGCATTCTTTTTATCTCGAGTTGTAAAAACACTCCTCCCGAGCCGAGCCTCCCAAGCAATTTATCTCAAAATGAGAATAAAGGATTACAGGAAATAATAAGCACCTATGGGGGAGAAATTCATTTTGACAAAGGTGCCATTGCAGCTACTGCTGAGACCAAAGCAAAACGAATTTTTGAAATCAGCTTGTCCAATAGTACCAAAGTAGCAGAACAGGCTAAAAATGCCAATCTCATCTCCTCCAACTTAGCTTGGTTAATGTACAAGAGTATGCAATCAGATGCCAATAATTATGATGAAATACACTCGGTACTCACCATTAAAGAAAATAAAACAACGATCAAATACCCTATCTCTGACCTAAAAATCGTAGCCAAGAAAATGGCACTGCTCGACAAAATAGTAGCGCTTATCAAAGCAAATAAATTGGAGGAGTTAAAACCTTATCTAAACAACACCGATCTCATCGAATATCCAAAAGATGAGATTCTCGCTGAGCTTAACTTCCGTTCAAAAGCGAATGGCCCTGTAAAAGGCTTCACACCAGCAGGCTTCAAAAGAAACAAATCGGCAGATGGTAAGTCTATCCTACAAATTTCAGGGATGCTCAATAGAGAAAGACTAGACCATCCTATCAGTGTCGCAGCTGATATGCAATCCGAAAAAGAAGAAGTTTTGTTTTTACAATTTATGCTTTAGCAAAATGAAATCACTTCAATTAATATTCCTGAGCTTTTTGATTTTTAGTTTCTTTTCTTGTCGAAAAAGTCAGGTCAAAATCGAAACGACAAGTCTAGTCAATCAAGTCTTTTTTCAAGAACAATTAGTCAAATCAATTAAATCTTGTCAATTAAAAGGCGACACCGTTTTACTTAAAAGTCTTGATGGAAAACTGAGTAACATACGATTCTTCGATCAGCCAGTTTCAAAAGATTTTTATCTCTCTAAAAAGGACACCCTTTTCGCTAAACCGACTAGTAACTTTTCTGTTTACTTTGTTCTAAAAGAGATCAAAGATGGACAAGTCATATTTGATTACAAAAGTCAGTTCAATTTCAATACCTTCAACATGCGAAAAAAAGTGATCGATACTGGCAATTTGACTTTTAGCTGTGAATAAAAAAACAGTCTGCTACTCCTTTTTTACTATCTTTAACTTTGAAGCTATTTTTCTAACCAGAAACAGTCAAAACGGATTTAATCAGTCCTAATTCTCAAACCACACTAATGTCAGAAAAAGGGCGCTTACATTTCGAAACTCACCAAAACGATAGGAATACCGAATGGGTTCTTTTTGTCCATGGAGCAGGCGGTAGCACTCGTACTTGGAAACGACAGGTCGAAGAAATTGGAGCACAATACAACCTATTAATCATTGATCTTCCAGGCCACGGTAAAAATGCTGGGGAACCTGAACTTGCTCCTGATTACACCTTTACACTAGTTGCTAATAAAATCTGGGAAATCGTTGATCACTTAAAAATTCCTGCCGTTCATATTGTAGGTATTTCATTAGGAACAATTGTTTGCTTGGAGATACGCGAAGTCCGCCCTCAAAGTGTATCCTCTGTCATCATGCCCGGAGCAATTGTTCGCTTAAATACTAAACTAAAAGTACTGGCCAATTTAAGCCTTGGCCTAGCTAAAATAATCGGTTATGCTAACTTCTACAAAGTGAGCGCTCGAATCATGATGCCTCGCAACAACCATAAAAAATCACGAGACGTTTTCATCAGGGAGTCACAGGTATTAACCACCGATGAATTCAGAAAATGGACGACCATGTACTATGGCCTCAACAAGACACTAACTCAACTATTTAAAGCCAAATCCGATATACCGCACCTCTTGGTCATGGGAGATCAAGACCATTTATTCTTACACCCTGCACAAGAATATTCTGTTTTGCACGACAATGCGACTATAGAAATCGTTCCCAAATGTGGACATGTCGTCAGCATTGAAAAGGCAGCAATCTTCAACAAAATATGTTTGAATTTTCTGAATACAATTAAAGCCAACAACCTTCAGTAAAATCCTCATGAATGGTGCTTATTAATTTACTCCTAACTTTAGTACCAGGTACTTACAAGACCGTCTATAAAGCAACTTCTACTCAAGACTCCTCCATAAATAATCTAAAAAGTCAAAAGATTTCTCTATCATTGAGTCTAAAATAATATTCATGAAAAAGGTATTGGTACTAACAGGCGGTGGCGACTGCCCCGGATTAAATGCAGTCATCAGAGGATTGGCAAAAGCAGCAAAAGGTAGCGGCGAATGGGAAGCCTACGGAAGCATTGAAGCATTCAATGGCGTATTAAAAGATCCAGTTGAAATAGTAAAGCTATCCAAATCTAAAATAGCTGGAATCCACATTAAAGGTGGAACTATCTTAAAGACAACCAACAAAGGAAATCCGCTCGACTTCCCTTTCCAAAAAGAAGATGGCACTTGGTCTACCAAAGATATTTCTGCAGACTTGGTTCAAAAAATAAAAGACCTTGGCTTTGATGCTGTTGTCAATATCGGAGGTGACGGATCTCAGAAGATTTCACAAGCACTCTACGAAAAAGGTTTAAATATTATCGGTGTTCCAAAAACGATTGACAATGACCTCTCTGCTACTGACCTTACTTTTGGGTTTAGCACTGCCGTGCAAATTGCGACGGAAAGTTTTGATAAACTAGTAACTACTGCTGAAAGCCATCACCGTGTTATGATCATGGAAGTAATGGGCCGTGACGCCGGTTGGATTGCGCTACATACTGCGATTGCAGGCGGTGCAGAAATTTGTCTAATTCCTGAAATATCTTTCAACTTAAAAGCTATACTAAAACGCATTAAAAAGCGCTACAAAAAAGGGAAAGGTTTTGTCAATATCGTTGTTGCCGAAGGCGCTAAAGTAGAAAGCGGCGAAACCCTTGGCTCTAAAGCTGCTGATAAAGGAGATCCTCATAAAAAACTGGCCGGTATTGCCAACTACCTCCGAACGGAGTTGGAAAATATGGGCTGTCCTGCACAAATCAGAACGACGGTTCTTGGTCATACTCAACGGGGTGGAACTCCTCTAGCTTTCGATCGAATTCTCGCAACCTCAATGGGTGTCAAAGCTTTTGAATTAGTTCAGCAGGGGGATTTTGGAAAGATGGTTTCTTATAAAAACAACCAAGTCGAAAGCGTAACAATCAAGGATGCAATCAAAGAATATAACTACGTAAGCAAGGATCACTATCTGATCAAAACTGCTCGCGCTGTAGGAATTTCTTTTGGTGATGAACAATAAAGAGTAAAGAAGGCAGGGAATGAAGGGCAAAGAGTCTTAGGCTATACACTAGCTACCTAGGCACACGCATACTATGCGCTCTTCATTCCTTCTCCCTTAATACTTTCAAGACTCAAATCCTTGCTAGCATCCCATGAACAAATCCAAGCCTAAAATGTTACAAAAGCATTAACCAAGCTCCCCTAATCATGAAAAAAGTAACGCTACTCCTACTTCTCCTTGCATATTTTCAAAACGTTTCTGCACAAAGTTATCAAACCTTTGGCAAGGAATTCTGGTTTGGATACATGGAAAACCTAGATTTACTTTTCAATGGTGATCCCGAATTCTCTATTTATATTTTCTCAAAGGAAGATGGGAATGGCACCTTATCTGCCCCCGCTACCGGCCTCACTATTCCCCTCAGCTATCAAGCTAATGTCATGCAAAAAATAGAACTTCCCAACGCCATCTATTATGATGAAGGATCGGAAGACATTGAAAACTATGGTCTCAAATTAAATATAAGTACCGACGCACAGCTTTTCGTTTACCACTATCGGATATTTTTTTCGGAGTCTAGTATGATTTTACCTATTGATGCCATTGGGACAGAATACCGAGTTGCTGCAGTACTTGATTTTAATAATAGCTCAATGTCTCCCGCCTCTTTCCTAATCGTTGCAACAGAAGATGAAACAGAAATAGAAATCACACCATCTGGCCTCACAATCGGATTACGTCCAGCGGGCATACCATTCAATATTACACTTAATGCTGGTCAAAGTTATCAGGTACAATCATTAGAGGACCTTTCAGGTAGTTTAGTCAAAAGTACAAATAACAAAAAACTAGCTCTCTTTGGTGGTGCCAAGCAAGGAAATGTGGGCTGTGTTCAATCTGATAGCCACATTTACGATCAATTGTTGCCCGTTAATAATGCTGCAAACACCTATCCTTTAATTCCTTTTGCAGGGCAAAGTTTCAGCGTTTTTAAAATTATTGCTACCGAGGATAATACTAAGCTTTACCTAAATAATGAGACCATCCCACTTAGTGAGATTAATTCGGGTGAATTCCATGAATTTGAATTAAGCAGTCCTAAAATACTGAACAGCGATAAACCTGTTCATGTGGTTCAATTAACGGTATCCTCCTCTTGCTCTGGCTCAGGTCTTGGCGACCCCAATATGCTCACCCTCGCTCCTATTCAGATGAGAACAAAGGAAACTGGCATTTATAACTTCGATCGCTTCATACCTGATCCTGACGTTATGGAGGTCAGACGATTTGTCACTTTATTTACAGAAACGGAAAATATTGATAATGTAGAAATAGACGGCCAGGGAATTAGTGGTGCCTTTAGCTCATTTCCTGAGTATCCAAACTATCAATATGCTCGAATTGAGTTAGATACTGGTGCGATGATACTCGAAAGCCCGGAGGGGGTTTTAGCATATGCATATGGGCTTGGAGCTTATGATGCCTATACTTATCATCTTGCCTATGAATCCCCTACTATTAGTTCAAGCAATCAAATTGTGCTCAATAACGATTTACTCATTTGGCCAAAACCAAGTCAAAATATGCTTAATATCAAGAACCAAGGGAACCTTAAAGCCGAATCTCTTAGTCTTTGTGACTTGAGTGGTCAACAAATTTTCAAGCAACAGTCTCTTAATCAAGGACAAATTTTGAGCTGGGATCTTACTGCTTTACCAAGCGGGATCTACCTATTTCAATACCAAATCAACCATGTTCCTTTTTCTGAAAAAGTAGTAAAAGTTGACTAAAACTGACCCCTTTCCTCTATTAAAGCCTAGTCCTCATGCCATTAACTAGACAAGCTCTCAGTCTAAATAAATAACGAAAAATGCTTGCAAATCTATCTATACAGGTGATTCCCATCAATCAAGAAAACGCTTATGGCATAATTGACGAAGCGCTTAAAGTCATTAAAGAGTCTGGAATTAAGCATATTGTAGGGCCATTCTCAACTAGTCTGGAAGGAGAATTGGAAACTTTAATGGCACTAGTGGATCAAGTCAGAAAGACTTGTTTAGAGGCTGGAGCGATTGAGCTGATACTCAATATTCAGATTCATTTGCACAAAAACAAAGACGCCAGCTTCGAAGATAAAATTGAGCAATGGGCTTAAAAATCCATGTGTGTTTTAATCTTTTTTCGACATAAAAGCACCTATTATGTCACATTTGCCCACTTTTATGGCATAGTTTTCGAATTAGTCTTTTTAACCAACTAATGGAAAGATAAAATTCTTTCGTAATAACAATTAATAACAATGTCTACCCCCTCATCTGCATTGCTTTATTAAAGACTATTTCCGATTTACAAAACGAACTAAGAAATCTGGTTTCTATTAATCCCCCTATTAATAGACTGTTAAATCTATGTCTTAATCTAAAAAAGTAACACTACGGTGAATCAAAAATTAATCTCTTTAACGGTATTGCTATTCTGCAGTCAAGTACTATTTTCTCAATGGCTTTGCCCATGGGAAAACAGAATACCTGTTACCATTACTGAGCATTCAGGTTCTGCATTGATCAATCACCAGGTCAGAGTTGATCTTAATTTCACTACAGGAATGAAGGCAGACTTTTCTGATATTCGATTTACAACTAGTAATGGTCAAACACTTATCGATTTTTGGATAGAAGACTACACCGCTTCAACAGAGGCAATAGTTTGGGTCGAAGTCCCCAACCTTCCAGCTAGTACCACCACTGATATTTATGTTTATTATTCCAACCCAACAGCAATTACTGCCAGCAATGGTACCAACACATTTGTTTTCTTTGATCATTTTGATACTTTCTCTGGATGGTCAAATATTGGAAGTGGTCTTGTGCAATCAGATAACACTACATTTCCAAACACAAGTACTCTAGCGAAAGTTACTCAATGCGACCCAAGTGGTGGCGTCAAGTTACTTGGAAGTACCATTAGTGACTTTAGATTAATAACAAGAGAAATTAGAGCTTCTTCTGGGCCAAGTGGCTGCGGACTAAACCGCTATGGCCTTGAGGACGGAAGCTACAATGGATACAACATTAATAGAAATGCAGATACTGGAGCTAATGGTAAACCCTTTGGATTCGAAAGAAGAACTGGAGGATCAAGTAACAACCATGTTAATTCAAATATGAACCAACCCTGGGACATCTGGTATCGAACTGAACTCAAACGCTGTTCGGCAAATACGAATAACATTACCGCTACACTTTTTAAAGATGACAGAACCTTAATCGGATCAACCACTGGAACCGATACACAGTACAGTAGTTTTGACCGACTAACAGTCAGAGGTGGTCGTGACTATCATATTGATTTTATGGCTGTGGCCAAATACACTTGCTCTTCTCCTAGCATCTCACTAGGAGCTGTCGAAGAAAATTTACCTACTGCAATTTGTCAAGATGCGACAGTACTATTAGATGCAGCCGGTGTCGGCAGTATCAGTGCTTCCGATATCGACAATAACTCAACTGACCTCTGTGGAATTGATCAATACAACTTAAACATTAGCAACTTTAGCTGCGATAACCTTGGGACTAATGTGGTCATTCTAACTGTGGAAGATTCTCATGAAAACACTTCTACTTGCTCAGCTACAGTTACTGTTAATGATGAAATAAATCCAACTGTAAGCTGTCCTACAAATATTGAAATAGATGCAAATACAGCAAATTGTTCTGCCAATGTTCCCTTTAGTGGAGCCAGCGGAACTGACAATTGTGGTATTGCCTCTAAAGACTTAAGTCATGCTAGCGGAGACCTCTTCCCTAGCGGAGTTACTACCATTGTATTAACTGCAACTGATTTTAGCACCAACTCAGCTACCTGTAGTTTCACTGTCACTGTAAACAACAGTTTAGCGGCACCTTCAATCATAGCAACAGATAATTCAGGAAATGCGAATAACGACAGCCAAATATGCGAAGGAGCTTCTGCCACACTAACTGTGGATGGATTTTTTGCACAATATGAATGGTCAAATAATACCAGCAACCAAAGTACTGATGTAAGTACAGCAGGTTCTTATTCCGTAAGCGTGACGGATGATATCGGATGTACCAATTCCAATTCAACAACTATAATTGTCAATGAGGCCCCTGAAGCAGGAACCTGCAATGTTGTACATGACCTCTGTCAAATCGACGCAGGACAAGTAAGTATACAAGCAAACGGAGGCGCTGCTCCATACAACGTAAGCTGGACTCCAAATGTAGGCAGCTCTACAAGTCAAATAATTTCAACAAGTGGTGGACAAATCACCATTACAGATATTCCCGGAGGATCAACCATCAATATCAGTGTAACTGATAGCAATGGCTGCTCCCCCAATTAAAATTCAATTTCGTATTAAAAAATCTCAATTAATAATTTAAATAACAAAGTGATGAAACGCATTATTTTTATTCTACTCTTGACCATTGGGTCGCTTTCTTCTGCTTATAGCCAAGTTTGCAACGGTTCTCTTACTGTAACCATTACAGGTTCAGACACAAACTTATCGCTATCAGCCACGGAAGAACACACCGATTTATCATGTAATTCCGCAAGCGGAACAGCAAACGGTACAATCACACTTACCGTTGCTGGTGGCTCTACAGATTACACTTTCGACTGGGCTGATATTGTTGGAGCTGATGATGGTCAAAATAGAATGGACCTAGAAGCAGGTTCTTACTCCGTAACCATTACGGATGCTAATGGTTGTACCACTGCATTAGGTCCGATTGAAATAACACAACCAGATGCAGTAGATCTTTCTAACTCGGAAGTTACGCAACCAAGTTGTAATGCACTGTCTGGTACTGCGAATGGAGCGATTACAATTACTCCAACGGGAGGTACTGTGACTACTGGTTACACCTATAACTGGGAAACAGCAGATGGAGCTGGTTTAGTTCAAACAGACAAAGACCAATCAGCTCTTTCAGGAGGTACATACAATCTAACAGTGACCGATAATAATAATTGTACTTACACAAGCTCATTTGTGTTGACAGAACCAGACGCAGTTGGTCTTTCCGATTCTGAAGTTACGCAACCAAGTTGTGCAGCGGCATCAGGTGCTGCAAATGGAGCGATTACAATTACTGCTGAGGGCGGTACAGTGACTACTGGTTACACATACAACTGGGAAACAACAGATGGATCTGGTTTAGTTCAAACGGACAAAGACCAATCAGGTCTTTCAGGAGGTACTTACAATTTAACAGTAAGCGATAATAACAATTGTACGTATGAGATCGCATTCACTTTGACAGAACCCGTTGCAGTAACTTGTGAGGCGACAAGCCCGACTGTAGGTGCAGGTGGAACCAATATTCTTTGTAATGGAGGAACAGGTACGATCAACGTAGTTGGAACTGGTGGATCTGGTGTTTACACTTATAGTCTTGACAATGGAACATTCCAGAGTTCTGGTGCCTTTGCAGATGTAGCGGCGGGTGCACACAGCATTACCGTTAGAGATGACGCAGGTTGTGAAAGCATTTGTAGTGTAACGCTTACAGAGCCTAGCCCACTAACGGCGGGATCATGTAACTATATTCAGGATTTATGTCAATTAGGATTAGGTGAAATTAAGATAGAGGCATCAGGTGGTGTTGCTCCTTACATCGTGACTTATGTAGTGACTCCGGTTGCTCCAAACACAGTGGCAGGAACACTCGACCAGGCTTCGCCTCAAACGATTGCAACGGATGGTGGTTCAGTTACATTTACTGGAGCTGATGGTAATAATCAGTACAGCTTTATAGTGACGGATGCTAACGGTTGTCAGATACCTTAATTAAGTAGGGAGCAGGAAGTGGGAAGTACACTCGAAGGCGAAAGTTCGCGTTGGAGGCATCTTCCCACTTCCTAATCCAACTCCCCACTTTTTAAAATATATCGTCAAAAACACGCGACATGATTTTCTATAAAATACATAACAAACTTCTGATGGGAGTCTTTTTTCTTTTCTTCCATCAAACTTCATTTGCGCAAGATTGTATTGGTCCACTTTCTATTAACCTTAGTGGATCGAGTACTGCGGACTCCATTCAAGTTGTACTATTATCAAACGATATTACCTGTGCTTCGGATGTAAACGGATCACTAACTGTTTTAGTAAACGGAGGTAATCCCTACTACGATTTTGCATGGGATGACATTTCCGATACGGATAGTGTACGTACCAATTTGGCAGAGGGAATTTATCTGGGTACTGTTACTGATCAAGTGGGCTGTACCAAGGAAATTTCTTGGGAAGTGCAACAACTTGACGCAACAAATAGTGATTTGGTTATGAATGATGGTTGTGGAAATTGCTTACTAACCAATGGTTCGAGTAGTTATTTCTTTGATGGATTCAATAATTATATTGCCGCTCTTTCTGACTCAGGATCTGATAGTGAGGCACTGGGTGATACCGAAGTTTGTGTAGAAATTGATGACAATATTAACACCTGCCAGAACAATCCATATTTACAAAGGCACTGGTCAGTTGCTCCAAGCAATAATGAGTCAGCTTGCTTAAAATTATTTTTCACGCAAAGTGAATTTGAAAGTTTAGCAGGAGCATTACCAAGTGAAACTTCTAGTGTCAATGATCTGGTTGCCAACCAGCGTATTTGTGTTACGGCCTTTAGTGGAGGAAATGAAAGTTGCGATGATTTTGATACGCAAACTGTTTTTTCAACGGCAGCAGCTCCTCCCCTAGTTTTGACGCATGAAGATCCTGTAAAAGGTATCTGGTCAGTAGAAGTTTGTACTGATAAATTTGCGACCTACTACGTTAATGTTTGTGATTATGCCTTGCCAGTTGACTTACTTTACTTTACAGGAAGGCGATCAGAAAATGGAAATTTATTAGAGTGGGAAACAGCTTCCGAGATTAATGCCTCTCATTTTGAGATCGAACGATCAAGAGATGGTCAATACTTTAATTTTCTTGATGAACTGGCGGCAGATGGTACTACCAATTTAGTAAATACTTATAGTTACCTCGATGCTGATCCTTCGGTATCTCGTGACTATTACCGACTCAAAATGGTTGATTTGGATGGCTCCTATGCCTATAGCAATATTGTCATTATTGATCAGGAAGCACAGGAAGCAGCGCGAGTTTACCCGAGTATTTTCACCGATTATGTTTATTATGAAACAACATTTAAAGGTGACGACAAACTTGAAATGTTGGTTTACGACATCAGTGGAAAAGTAGCACACCAACAACATTTCAATGTAAGCAGGGGTGCTCAAAAATTAGCTATTAATTTAGAACGTTTGCCGGCAGGAACCTATTTCCTACAAGTCTCTTCTAGGAATACCGCTGAAACGAAAGGATTTAAGTTGGTGAGTTATAAATAAAAAATTAGAAGACGGAAATTTTTCGCAAAATAGAGAGCCCGCTAACGCAATGTACGTTAGCGGGCTCTTAGCTTAGAGGAGAACTTTCGTCTTCCGTCTTAAAAACTACAAGCGAACAATCGACTCTACCTGCACCTTATCACCACTACTCATCTTCACAAAATAAATCCCCTGACTAAATTGGCTCAAGTCCATTCGCAAGGTATTCGATCCTGAATGACTTTGTACTTCTTTCTGCTCAAGTATACGACCATGTACATCAAATATTTCAATCAAGCAATTTTCAAAAGTCTCATTGCGAAAAGCAATATTTAGTATACCAGTATTTGGATTTGGCGTAAGCTCCATTTCAAAAATATTTGCCTCAGCTTCACTCGCCGATACTCCAAGTCCGGAAATAAGCACGTTATCAATTAGAGACATATCTCCAACATCTGAAGTTTGAGGATTGGTAAAGTTTCTTGTTTCAAAACAAACCTCAAACTTAGTTCCTGCATAAGCAGAAACATCATAAACCAGATGCTGCCAAGGTTCAAAAATATGTGTGAGCGGGAAAAAAGAACCACTGATTTGGTCATTCTCTACTAGCACTCTAAATGAACTAGACATCTTTACATCCTCTCCAATGTTCGCAAGGAAAAAATAACCATATCGCTGACGTAAATCAAAACTCAATTCAATTTCTGTCATGTTTGTTCCATCTACGCAGTGGCATAGTTTCGTTGATAATTCTTCATTGATATTCCATACATTGGAGCTATCAGGTTTCTCCAAAATACCTGCTTCCCATGCTTCCAATACATCTCCTCCTTGCATACGATATCCGTAGTTACCTGTAAATGCTGAAAACTCAGAAATAAAACCTTCTGTGTATTGAGTATGGTGCAAGTAGAAAGAATCTTTAGATGCCTCACCTGCTTCAAAAGTAACCACATTATCAAATTTCATGTGCAGTGGATTAATGATTTCTACGCTGATAGAGTCATTGGCATCTACAAAATCAGGTGAATATTTCACCCAAGCCATCACATCACTTAGGCCTAGTGCATCGCTCTGATCAAGTGGCGTTGAAAAGGCATAATTAAATACATCGTCTCTATAATAAGTTTGAGAAAGTGTCGTACTCTCATTCACAACATTTACGCCATCAGCTGTGAAATAGAGCTGGAGTTCTTCACCCGCGGCAATAGAATCACAACCTAAAAATGTCACTTCAATTTCTACATTTACATCTCCCATAAAACAAGCAGAAACCGGTTCTCTCAACTTAGTAGAAGTAAAATCAGTGTTTTGCAAAAAGACGTTAGATACAATTGTTGATATAAGGTTATTACCCGGGTTTGGATCTGTATCAAAAGCCATCCAAGCATCAAGTACATGATCACCAATTCCTTGCAAGCCATCAACTGGATTCGTAAAGGTGTATATAATTGTATCACCACCTACCAATGTATTCGATAGAAGAAAAGTGTCCATAAACACCGGTCCTGAGTTCACTTGAATCGCAATAGGAATTTCTGTCCCAGCATTCAAGGGAACTTGACAACCTTTGTAAGTAAACTCAACCGTTGGAAACTCGTTCGAACTTAATCCACAGGTTAATCCTATCGGATCGATAATACGCAGCATTTCAAAGTCATTGTTATCCGTTAAATTTCCAACACCAACCGCACGCCAAGCATTTTTTGTTTGCTCTGACTGAAAAGAACACTCTCCAAATAAATCTTCTGCAGCTAGAACAGATCCTCTACGGGCATCTATAAATTGAGAAGATTCTGTTAGATAATATCTCAAATTACGAAATGCAATAAGGCTTGCAGTATCCTGACCAAGTGGCATTACATTGTAATTAAAATTGTCATCATTGGTACCAGAACCACCTTCTGCTAGTAGATAAAACCAAAAGTTTTGTACTCCACTATTAATATGAACACCACCATTATCAAAAGCTCCGAATTCCCAATAATCTCCTTGGTAGGTATCAGGATTATCATCCGCGTTTGGATTCATCATATTTCTAAAACCATCACTTGCACCGTCAAAATCTTCACCGATTAAATAATCAGCTGTTGCAAGATCACCTTTAAACTCCACCATTGTTCCAAAAATATCACTAAACGATTCGTTGAGTGCACCTGATTCATTCATATAAATTAGACCTGCTGTATTTCCGGTAACCCCATGTGTAAATTCATGTCCAACTACATCCAATGAAGTCAATGGCGTCCATGTTCCAGATCCATCTCCATAACTTGCCCAGCTACCATTCCAAAAAGCATTCACCAAGCCATTACCTACGTGAACGATATTAATTAAGGCCATACTGTCTCCATCTACTCCAGTATATCCCAAGTCTTGATCAAACAAATCAAAAGTTACCTGAGCACTATAATGTGCATCATTGGCGACTTCATCTTGCGCTGGATTTACAGTGTTCCAGTAATTATCTGAATCTGAAAATACGGCTGCAATAACTTGAGATCCATTTCCTGTTATGATGGTATCCGTATTTGGATTAAAATTATTGTAGGTTTCGATTCCATAGCCTCTGGTTGTTTCTCTAAGGACAAATGAATCTGGTGCAATAGAGTCAGTCATAATAGTAACCGTACCGTGGTACTTCGTTTCGGCAACAGCCGGCACATTAGTCGTACACATGACATCTAGTTCGTGAATCAAAGCTCCTGTGCTTGCATCCAAAACAATTTGCTTTCGGAAGATTGGCTCATCGGCAGTAATGATCATGCTATAGGCCAATTTATAGTCCGCTCGATTGTGATTAAAATTAGGGTTATAGTAAACCAACTCCGGATCTGGATAGAAAGTCGCCTCATGATCATGATGAACATGCTTGTGTAAAGACTCCGCACTTGGGTTATCCCAAATGTATTGATCAGCAGGAGCGATCTCTAATGCTAGGTTAACTGCCGCCGTTTTTGAGAAAGTAACAGCACCATCAACTTCCAAATTTTCAACCCAGCCTCCATTAAAGGTTTTGACAAAACCATTCAGCTCATGAACAATCAACTGTGCTGCACTGACAGGAATTCCATTATGATGCATCTGAAATCGATGGTGTGTCATTCCGATTTCATCGCTATCCGATCTCAATGCGACCCAACGATCTTCTGCTCCAAGCCCAAGTTTTCTACTGTAACGAGCCAGTAATTGATCTGTGGTTAAATGAGCATCTACTTTCATTTTATACCATTGACCATCGCCAATTTGGTAATAAGGTAGATCAGCATTTGCTGGTGGAACGGTGTTATTGTTGCTTAAAAATTGAAAGCCTAAATACAGGAATAGAAAGCTCAATGAGCCAGAAAGGAATAAGTTAAGATTCTTCATGTCCGATTTTAAAAGTTTACTAGTTTTTTTGACACTGAAAGATACGGTAAGTAAATGAGACGGACTAAAGACAAATCAGTTTTAAATGACTTTTGCAGGACAGCAGGAATTCCTCAGTCATGGTTTGTGACGGCTTTCTTTAGTTTTTGGCTTGAAAACTTATTCAATTAGTCCTGAGACGTGCCCCTTGAATGCAGATGGCTAGCTAAGCTTACTCCTAGGTCGGGACGGAATAAGCTGAAAATAGTGAAGAAGGACTGGCTTTTTGGGAGCTAAAGCTTGAAGGCAAATAGAGCAAACCTAGATATGTAGATCCAAAGAGAAAAGTCCTAACTAAGCGCTTAGTTAGGTTCTCATCTGCCGAAAAAGCGTCAAGCTAACAGCTTACAATCCTATCAAGCAAGGAGTCGACTCCTAATCAACGCCGCCAAATAAGCTCAGGAATAACAGCTTCCTTGTCGACAATATCCGCCATGTACAATTGAAAGATTACAGACTTTAGCATTTTGTCAGAAACCCAACCATGAATGGCCCAGCCAGTATTATGATACCAACGTTCAACATCTTCGAGGACAAGGTCATAGCGTTTGCTGACCAAAGGAATGGAGTTAGTCTCATCTTGCTGAAAGCGATCGCAGCTATCGTGGATTGTTCGCAATGTTCGAATTACATTTTCCGGTTGTTCTTCAAGTATTTTATCCGTAGCAGCGATAACAAAACAAGGCCAAGGCGTTTTATATTCTCCTACCCTTCTTAGCTGACCAGCATCGACATAAGGCTTGGTCGTATATTTTTCCCAATAGAAAACATCGGTCTCTAACTTATCCAAAGACTCAAGTGCTCCTTCCAAGTTCTTTATGACTTTAAATTGTTCTTTATTTATTTTTTTCGAATTGGTATTAGCATCTACGATTGCCATCAAATGCGAACCCGAACCAAAACGGCTAATTGCATAGTTTTTTTCGTAAATATCCTGATAATATTTTAGTGTATTTTTTACAGAAGTATGAATTCCCCAAGTCAGCGGAGTCGTTATATATTCACTGATAATCTTGCTCGGGTTGCCATTCACAATATCCGTGATAATGCCTTCCGTCAATAATACACAGAGATCAATCTTTCCTTCTCGAAGTGCCTTTGTCATTTGCCCCGTACCTCCTTTAAATGTCGTCCACACAACATTAATTCCTCTTGTTTCAAAGGCTTCTTCCTCAATGGCCAAATGAATAGGCAGGTTAAAATGTTCAGGTACACCTCCTATTCTTATTGTGTTTTTGTTCATGAGGCGAAGATAAGTAAATTTGGGAAAAGTTGGAAATGGGAGGGATTGAAGGAGGTCCTAGCTTTGAAGATCACAGGACATTACAGCTCGGCCAGCAATTCAGTTGTCTGGATTTTTTGGCTGCATCACTTCTATCAAAATTTTTAAACCTGCCCCGAATGCCAAAATCAATTCTCAGTCGACCTTATTAGGTTTCCTGTCTGGAATGTCCTTCAAGTTTTCGCTCCTTTCATTCTCTCCCTTGTACCAAGCATGCGGCACTCCATCATAATCACAATCTTCAATATATTTCAAACCAATTTTTTCTAAAATCCTTCTCGATACCTTATGATCTAACATAGCTGTTGCAAATACCTCCTTCAATTTCAAATCATTATAAGCATAATCAAGTGTTGCCTTTGCTGCTTCATATCCATAGCCATTGCCCCACATTCGTTCGATAAAACGATAACCCAGATCGTAATAATTGATATGTCCATTGATCTCAGAACTAATGTACTTCAACCCTGCCCAACCAATGGTTTCCTGAGTCTCTCTTAGAACCACAGCTACCCTTCCTACTCCATGCGTTTCATATTCTTTTTGAACTCTAGCAATCATAGCTTGAATCACCTCGATCTTTTCAACCGGAGGCGTATTCAAATAAGTCAACACATTTGGATTACGATCCAATTCAAAAAGCGCCTGATCATCTGCTGTAATGAAATGACGTAAAACTAGTCGGTCTGTTTCTGCTATTATTTTCATTGTTTTATTGGTTCTAAAATTCAGACAACTTTAATCTCATTAAAAATGAACTCGCTTATTATTAATAGAGTTTATGAACTTGTTTTAATTTCAATTAAAAAGGCAAAGCCCCCAAATCAACATTACCACCCGAAATAATAATTCCAATCCGCTTTCCAGCAAAACGTTCTTTCTCTCGTAACAAGGCCGCAAAAGGAACGGCACAAGATGGTTCTATAACTATTTTCATACGTTCCCAAATCAAACGCAAGGCTGCTACAATTTCCTCCTCTTCTACACGAATAATAGAGTCCACATATTTCTGAATGATTGGAAAATTAATATCTCCAAGCGTGGTCCGCAATCCATCTGCAATGGTATTAGCAGTTTCATTCGTTTCTATCTTTCCGCTGATGAGTGAGCGATAAGCATCATCTGCTTCAAAAGGTTCGCCACCAATGGTTACACATTTTTTACCAAAAAAGTGCCCGGCAAGTGCTGTTCCTGCAACCAAGCCACCACCACCAACAGGCGTCATCAAAACATCAAGCTCAGCTTGCTCTTCCAACAATTCCATTGCTGCAGTTCCCTGTCCAAGGATTACATCCAAATCATTAGAAGGATGTAAAAATGTCGCACCAGTTGAATCAATAATTTTTTGACTTTCTGCCTCTCGAGCTTCTAAGGTTGGCGCACTAATCGTAATCACTCCTCCATAAGCTTTTACCGCAGCTTGCTTTACCGCTGGTGCAGAAGAAGGCATGACAATGTAGGCTTTAACTCCCAGACTCTTTGCTGCTAAAGCCACTGCTTGACCAAAGTTGCCGGAAGAATGTGTTACGACTCCCTTTTTTTGATCCACTTCTGAAAGGTTTAAGATCGCACTTGCCGCACCTCTCATTTTAAAAGCACCCATTCTCTGGAAATTTTCACACTTGAAATAGACGGAAGCTCCAGCTATTTCATTCAACATGGTTGAGCTAAGTACCGGTGTTCTGTGGATGTATTTTCCAATTCTATTTGCGGTGTCTTGTAATGCTTGCTTATTCATTGTCTTTATTTTTTTCTTAATTCTAAGAGCTCCTTCTGATGAAAGATCCCTTTTAGTAAACTGCTTTCTATCGAGGAAGCTACATTCATGTCATTGCGAAAGTGGCTAATCTCTTAGCGAAGTGGTCTGGCCAAAATTCAGTACATTTGAGGCTCAAATATTCACTATGGCAAAGAAAACAAAAAAAGGTTGGTCTCACAAGGTTAAATCAGTTTCTCCGAACACGAGAATCAGTGATTATGCTGGCCAAATATTCCCAACTCTTGGAAGTAAAAGCGCTACAAAGAAGGCTATCTCTGCAGGTTTGATCTATCTCAATCAACGTGTGGCAAAGACGGGCGACTATGTAAATGATGGCGATCTGGTTGAAATCAGAGGCTCTAGCATCAAAGCCGTGAAGAAATATGATATTGATCTTCCTGTTGTCTTTGAAGATAATTTTCTCATCATTATTAATAAACCGGGAGGCATTGCGGTGAACGGCAATCGATTTAAAACTGTCGAAAATGCCTTGGCAAAAATTAATCTCAACAATCGAGAACCTGACGCACTACCTCGCCCTGTGGCTGTACATCGGATCGACTTGCCTACTTGTGGCCTCGTTATGCTTGCCAAAACAAAAACGGCTTTGATTAAAATGGGAAAAGCTTTTCAGCAAAATAAAGTCAACAAAACCTATCATGCGCTTACTCATGGAGAAGTTCCTCAAAAGGGAGAAATCAATACGGATATCGACGATAAGAAGGCTTTGACAAAATACGAACGAATCAAGTCCGTTCCTTCTCGTGTTTTTGGTAAAATGTCCTACGTAAGTATGAAACCTGTGACGGGACGTACGCATCAATTACGCAAACATTTATTGTCGATTGGCTGTCCAATCGCTGGTGACAAAATGTATGCTGAAGGCGTAAAGACCATACATGGTAAAGGATTATTTCTATGCTCCTGTAGAATGGAGTTTACCCACCCGGTTAGTGGGAAGCGGGTTGTTGCTGAGGTAGAGTTTCCTAAAAAGTTTCAGCGAATCATGGGCCGGGAAGCGGATCGGTTTTGAATGAGGATTGGAATTGGAATGAGGCAGGCTCATTCTAATTCTAAAATCACTCCTCACTAATCACCAACAATTTCTCCGAATAAACCTCCTTTCCAATCTGTACAGAAACAAAGTACAAGCCTGCATCTTTCAAGTCAAAGCGACTAGACCAAAGTACTTCATTATCAATTAATTGTGACCGCCAAACTACTTCCCCCCTACTATTAAAAAGTGTCGCCAGCATTTTGAACTTATTTGGATTAGCAATGCTAATTTCTACATTGCCGGGAGATGGATTTGGAATCACTTGGATGGCAACATTTGGCAGCTCACCTTTCATATTTACAATGTTGGAAAATTCAAACTTACCGTCAAAGTCAATTTGCTTTAGACGATAATAATTATCTCCAAGGTAAGGAGAGCGGTCAGTGAATTCGTAAGCTTGTAAAGCTTCTGTCGTTCCTCTTCCATCCATCCACCCTATAATTCCCCAATTAGAACCCTCACTTGATTTATGGATTTCGAAACCTGCATTATTCTCTTCAGAAGCCGTTTGCCAATCCAATTGAATAGCGGTTTCGAGCTTTCGTGCAGAAAATGAAATCAAGTCAACGGGCAAGGCTCCACAGGCCGTTTCAACAGTAAGCGTTGAATTACAATCGATAGCATTAGCGCTAATGGTAGCTGTTCCACTGATATCTAAATATCCACAAATACTTTCGATCGCACAGGTCGAAAGCGTGTTATTATTTTGTATAAACAAATCAGATATCCCTGATGGATCAATAGAACCAATGCCCTGTAAAGTATTAAGGACCGCGTTATTATCAATGTTTATAAGACCATCTATTTCTATCAAATTACTCAAGTCAGTAAGACTATTTAATTGCGCGTTGTTTTGAATGACAAGGTCACCATAAGTCAATTTTAGTAAGTCCAAACCATCTACTGTTGTCAAGCTTGTATTTCCGTCAAGGATAAGATCACCTGCGATCGCTACTAGGTTATCAAGCCCTGTTAAATTGGAAGCTGTTGTATTATTTTTGATTTGTAAATGACCGATAATGGAACCTACATTTGCTAAACCACTAAAGTCAGTAATATCGCCAGCAATAGTTTCTTCAATGATGACATCACCATAAATTCTCCGACAGCTTGGATTATCTAAAATAAAATTATTGAGTTCGAATTGACTAGTAAAAGTATATCCATTGTTTGTACACACATCATCACAAAATGAAACAACATCTGTTTCTAAGTTGCAACCACAACCATTGGTTTCAATCAATCGAACACCTCCACTTTCAAGATAGCTACAAATACTAGCAGCTTCGCAAAGCATCAATCTGGCATTATTTGTTATTTCTAAATCACTAATTGTGATTGGATCAATTTGCTCCAAGCCCTTTAAGCTAATCAAACTAGCATTTTCATTCACATCGATGTAACCATTAATTCCTGTAAGATTTGAAAAGGCATTTAGGTCCTCTAGACTATCGTTGTTATTTATTTTCAAAAATCCATTTATAGATATTAAGTTATTCAAACCCGATAAATCATGAAGTGCTGGATTATCGTTTATACTTAGATAGCTTCCAGAGCTAGTCAGGCTAGACAATGCAGAAATGACTTCTAGCGAAAGATTGCCATTTATCAAGATGTGAGAACCGAGTGTTGTTACATTGTCCAAATCCTCCAGATGGGTGAGTGCATCATTATCGAAGATTTGTAAATATCCGCCAATGCTGGCTAGGTTTTCTAATCCGACAGTACTACTTAACATCGCATTTTGAAAAAACGAACAATCACCTCCTATGCTTATCAGGTTTTCTAAGCCAGATAAATTAATCAAGGCAGGATTTAAATTGAATGATAAATTACCCTCAATCGCTTCCAGTTGTGAAAGCCCGTTCAAGTTGGTGATATCAGCAGAAATAAAACTATTTATAGTCAGATTATGCTCCATCACAGTACAAGCTGGATAGTTAGTAGCAAAGTCGTCAATATCAGCTTGAGAGCTTAAGGTAAGATTTCCGGTAGGACAAGTTTGTGTGAAACTAATAGTAACACAACAAAGCATTACCAATAAACTTAGGTAAAGTTTGTACATAGTAATCGGTTTTTGGTGTTACTCCTAAGAGTAACTAAAAAGGTATAAAATCTAAATCAAAACGACCTGCAACAGCAATAAGCGGCTGTTACAAGTATTTTTTATTAAACTCAACAGGGTGGATGTTTCACTTCCGCTACGCTTGTTCTTTCAGAAGTGGGAGATATGGTCTCTTAAAGATATAACAATATTAGTAAATATATTTTGAACATCCTTTTTATTTGTGTTAAATAAATCTGAATAGAATTGACCTATCTGATCTATCTGCCAGCTAAACAGACCGCTAGACAGGACTGAGGACGAAAGACAGAAGTAGCCCTTTAGCACTTATTACGAATTTGACCTAGCAAAGCTAAAGAAACTACCATTTACAGAAATTTTCAGTGTTTAGTCTTCCATCAACATATTATGAAAATTCATAATTATTCCATACCTTAATGATTCAATAAAACTACAAACACCATGGGTCAAATCAAACTCTCCATTAACGGAAAATCCTATACAATTGACGCCGACGAATCAATGCCCTTACTTTGGGCTGTTCGAGATTTCGTTGGACTGACAGGCAGTAAATTCGGTTGTGGAATCGCTCAATGTGGAGCCTGTACCATGCATATGGACGGAGAACCTATTCGTTCTTGCTCAGTTCCTTTAGCTTCTGCAAAAGGCAAAAAGATTACGACCATCGAAGGCATTGGAACAGAGGACAAATTACATGCGGTACAAGAAGCATGGATAGAAGAACAAGTACCTCAATGTGGCTATTGCCAAAGTGGTCAGATCATGTCGGCGGTTGCTTTACTTAAAACACATGCCAGTCCTACTGACGAACAGATTGATGAAGCTATGCAGGGAAATATTTGTCGTTGTGGAACTTATGATCGGATTCGTAAGGCGATAAAACGGGCTGCTGTTGGCTAGCTTTAGTGCACCTTTTAATGTTTCGGTAAATCCATCTAGCCAGTCTCTCTTGCTAGTCAGGTAGATCGGGCAGGTAATCGCCGAAACAGCCTGCGGTTGCTGAACTGAGTTATAAAAATTCTGTTTTTGAAAAATAAGACTGAGTTAAAGTTTGTAAAAAATCTGTTCGAATAAAGCAGAATTTAAATCAAAAAAAATGAAACGTAGATCATTTCTAAGAAATACAGGGCTCACTGGAGCTGGATTGTTTGTCGGTTTTAGTTTGACACAATGTAAGGTAGATGAAGTACCGGGCATCATCAATTTATTAAAAACCAATATTGACAATGAAGCGATTGGTTTGGCTTTAAATAATTACCTGAATATTGATCCTTCTGGACTCATCACCATCATGGCGCACAAACCGGAAATGGGCCAAGGAACTTTCCATTCCATCCCCTTGATTCTAGCGGAGGAACTGGATGTTGATCCAGATGGCATTAGCATAAAAATAGCTAAAGGCGATGAAGAACGTTACGGACCACAAGGTGTAGGTGGTAGCGGAAGTGTTCGTGATATGTGGATGCCACTTCGAAATCTTGGTGCCTCTGCCAGACACATGTTGCGACAAGCTGCTGCCAATACCTGGGGAATTGACATTAAAGATACGAGTACCGACAACGGTTTTGTGATTGGGAAAGAAGGTGTTAAGTTGTCCTATGGTGACTTAGTTGAAAAAGCAAAAGACATTGAAGTTCCAGAAACGATTGAACTCAAAGCAATTTCCGAGTTCAAATATATTGGCAAAAGTAAGAAACGAACGGACATCAATAGCAAGGTAAATGGTAGCGCCAATTTTGGTATCGACATGCGCGTGGAAGGAATGGTGTATGCTTCTATTGTCCATTGTCCGGGTTGGAAGGGAACGGTAAAAAGCATCGATGATGCGGATACTCGAAAGATCGCTGGCGTGACAGATGTAGTCAAAACCGTTCGACCTCTTTTCAAAAATACGCAAGAAGCTGTGGCTGTGATTGCGGATACCTATTGGGCTGCCTTACAAGGCGCACGTGCGTTGAAAGTAAGTTGGGAAGATAACAAGCACGCTATTTCTACAGAAGATATTTTTAAAACCATGCATTCCAAAACAAAAGAGGATGGCATGCTCGATAAAGAAAATGGACAGTTTGAAACTGCTTTCGCAAAATCAGATACTCCCTTTGAAGCGACCTACGAAACACCTTTCCTCTCCCACTCTCCTATCGAACCGATGGGATGCTTGGCTGATGTAAAAGGCGATAAAGCGGAAGTTTGGGCGACCACTCAAACACCTGGATGGTGCAAAGGCGAAATGGCAAAAATGTTGGAAATAAAACCCGAAAACATCACCATCAATATCCCATTTTTGGGAGGTGCATTTGGTCGTCGGTTGATTCATGGTCCAATTTTGCAAGCTTGTGATTTGTCTAAGAAAATTGGAAAGCCAGTTCGAGTTTTATGGACTAGAGAAGAAGATACCATGAATGGTCCTTTCCGGCCAGGTTCTGTCAATGCACTTCGTGGTACCTTGAGCGCTGAAGGAAAGATTGATTCGCTGGAGCATAAAGTAGTGACACCTTCCATTGGTCATGCACTATTTGGGAGAGATGCTTCTACGAAGGTTCCCGGCTCTGCCATGGCACCCCTTCATGAGTATTACACTATTCCGAATTATCGAAGCAAATACGTTTTCATGGATGTAGATCCAATGCCTTTACTTTGGTGGCGGTCTGTTTATAGTTCTACAAATGTTTTTGCGCACGAAAGTTTTATAGATGAGTTGGCTGTAGCCGCCAAAAAAGATCCAATGGATTTTAGACTTGACCTCCTTGAAGATGACGAACGCAAACATAAATTATTGAAGACACTTCGCCAACGTTCTGATTGGGACAAAGCACTACCGGAAGGATGGGGCAAAGGAGTTGCGATTTCACATTGCTTTCAAGCAACGGCAGCGCATGTTGTTTATATCTCTAAGACTGGAACTGGTGTCAAAATTGAAAAAATTCACACCGCTGTAGATTGTGGAATTGCGGTGAACGAAAACAACATCATTGCGCAAGCGGAAGGTTGTATCGTAATGGGATTAACTGCTGCTTACAAAGATGCCATGATTGTCAAAGATGGTGTTACCCAAAACTCTAACTTCCACAATTACCGCATGCTCCGAATTAATGAAATTCCCGAGCTCGATATCTTCGTTATGAAAAATGAAGAATCTCCTGTTGGAGCTGGCGAACCGGGATTACCCCCCGTTGCACCTGCATTGACAAATGCTATATTTAATTTGACTGGTAATCGGATTCGAAAATTACCATTTGAGTTGGATAAGGTTGGAGTGATTGGCTAAAGTGAGATAGCTTTTGAGATCGCCTTTGGCTAGGGAGACAGCTACATTGAGAGAAGCTACTAGGGACTTCCCTCGATTGAGATCGTTTTGCTGAGAGAATCCCTTTTAGGTGAGGACTGTTTGACTGGAGTCTGATTGATTAGTGTATACCTTAGTCATGCTGATAGATAGAAAGTTTTAAAATTGGCTCGAATGAGAAATATTTTTCTGATACTATTTATAGTCACTTTTAAGTTTGATGGAGATTGCCAATTAATATTAACCGACTCATTTCATATGAGCAAAGCCCCATTTGAGCAACTTTTCCAGCAAGATAAATTACTGTCTAAATATTTCATACTAAGTGAAAAGGATAGCTTTCAAATTAACTACACTTCCTCTGGTTGTTTTCACTATCGTGAAGAAAAAATAATTATTAGGAGAATAAATTCGGACTCTATTGCATTTGAGTTTTTTGCAGATGATTCCGAAAATAGCGCATACTATACAAGTAATTTTCTTAGAAAAAAAGTTACTGTCATAAAAGGAAATGAGTTCTTGGAAAACCTTATAGAACTAGAACAAACTGGAAAAACATTGAACCCTCAATACAGTACAACTTCTTCAGTTCTAAAACTTAAATCAGGAAAATACATTTCTTATATTTTTAACCGAGGTTACAACTGGAATGGCTATCATGACCTGATACATAGAGCTAAGATATATGGCAATAAGGCTAAAAATGAAACGACCACTATAGAGTCGAAGCGATTTTTAGGAAATATTTTTTTAGCAAACTATCCATTGAACTTTAGTATCACTAATTTCAAATATACTGATAGACTTACTCCTTCTATAGCGCAAATTAAATTTGCAGAAAAGCTATTACGTAGAAAGAACAAACTAATTAGACAGGAGTCTAAATTTTATCATCGACAATATTTAGGATTTAAAGATAGTGCCGAAAATTCTTTCGTGTTGATCAATTTAATCCGGGGTTTCAAGAATACTGAATGGACAACATACAGAAAGAATACTTTCATGCTTGGGTGTAAGCTAAGCAATAATAGATATCAAGGAATCAAACAAGTCTTGGTAAATTTAAACACCAAAGAATTATTAATTCCTATATTAGAAATTGAAAACTGCATGTAAATACAATGTATTGACAACAACAAGGTAGGCCGTAACGGCTGCTTTAATCTCTCCCTCCAGCAGCCTCTTAATCAGACCATTAACCAAATGATCTTTCAATAAAACAATACGACATCTACCTTTAATCGCAGATCTCACATCTTACTTAGTAAACAAAGCCAAGATCTTTTCCAAGCCCATCTCCTCCATCAAAGCAATATTTCGCGCTGGAATCTTAGCCGTATCAGGATGCGTGGCGATGGCCGTTTCTAGCTCCTTAGCGCGCAGAATGTGAACGATTGGATATGGAGAGCGATTGGTATAATTAGATACATCATCAGCTTCTGTTCCAGCGAATTGATAATCCGGATGAAAACTGGCCAATTGATAATTTTCAAGCTCCTCCTGATCTTCTAACAAGGTTTCTGCCAAGTCAATAAATTCGAGATAAGCATGAAAATCATCTAATTGGTTTGGAAAAATAATTAAAGTAGTAGCAATGATGGATGCATCACTATTTTTTAGTGTTTCAACTTCATTCCAAAAGGCCGTCAATTGCGCTTCAGATTCTTCAGCTTCGCAAACAATATATCGAATCTGATTATTGATAAAAGGCAAATTGGCAAAGGGACATAATCCCAAATCAATGACCACTTGCTTCAACCACTTTTGAGTGGATTCGATGTGTTTATTTGTTTCGCTCATAGATATCTATATTATTGCTTTCCTTTAGTTTTAGAAGCCTTGATGGAGTCCATTCTGGACTGATCTTGATTTCCGTGATTGACTACCTTATCTTCTTTTGTCATTTCTCCCTTAGTCGTGTTGGTTTGCTTATTTGTGTTGCAAGCCCAAGCCATACAAAAGAGAAACAAACTACTGACCAATAATAATTTTTTCATTTTGTAAAGTATTTTTTTCGTTGTCTTGAATAATCAAAAAGTAGGTTCCAGGGCTCAAGGCACTTTTGTTGAAAGATAGAATATTTTCACCACCTTTAACTTTTCCGTACAATAAAGTTTTCACTTTCGTTCCTTTTGAATCAACAATATAAATGTCTAAAAGCGTTTTTTGTTGTAGAACAAACTCTAATTGAAATTCTTCTTGAACTGGGTTTGGAAATACCTTCAGCTCAGCCATTAGGTCAGCTTGTTCATCTACTCCAACGACACCTACATTAATGTATTCAAACTTCGTTTCCTGATCCGTTCCAAAATCATTTACGACAATCAAACCAACAGCGTAAACACCTGGATTGTCATAAGTTACCACTGGATTCAAATCATTTGAAGTAGCAGGGCTACCACCACCAAAAGTCCAAGCAACTGCGTTGACATTAGAGGATAAATTTTCAAAGTTAACGGTAAGTGGCGCAGTACCAACGGTCACATCAGCAGTAAAGTCTGCGTTCGGAAGTTCTGAAGCAGTGATATAATTATTCTTAAAAATCGTATCTGAACCAAAAGCATTAGCGACAATTAATTCCACATCAAAAATCCCAGGGCTTGTATAATTGACATTAGGATTTGCATCCGTAGAAGTCGCAGGTGTTCCCCCCTCAAATGTCCATGCATATGTTTCAATTCCATTGATAGAAAGGTCATTGAAGGAAGTTGCTAAAGGTGCTTCTCCAAATTTTGGACTTGCTTCAAAGTCTGCTACTGGCGGTAAACCATTCGATTGGTCACTCACTTCAAATATCCAGTTGCCGTAGTCATTACCTTGCCCATAGCAAGCTACAAACCATGCATTTGGGTAAGCGGTGTTATGTCTCCGTCCACCACCACTGTAGTCTCCCCATCTTTGATTGCCTCCTCCTGCAGTAAGAATTGGGGTCTCCCCTGCTTTGATCAATACAGGATCAGAAAAAGTCATACTCTCGTCTACATTCACAGCTCCTATCTGAGGATAGATAGAAGAACCAGATTGTAAAAAACAAATCATGGCTTCGTTTGAAGTTTCATCCAAACTATAAGGAGAAACAGATGGATAAGACAGATCAAATTGTGTTTGAGTAAAGTTTGCCCAAGTATTGATGAGCGAAGCTACATCTACTCGATTGTAACGAACACCAGAGTAACCACCACTTACATCCAATGAAAAAACAAAGTGTACAAAACCGTTTGCATAGTAAGCATTACGAATTCGATTGCCTCCTGTACTTAAAACAGAGGTAGAACCCAATTGTAAGGCTTCTCCCGGAGGATCATAAAAACCAGTATTAATAGAATATACATTGATGACTTGATCTGCATTAACGGAATCTGTTACTTCATATAAAGAGAACTCATTTCCCGCAAAATCATTACTTACCATAAAAATCCCAGGGCCATATTCTCCGTCATAACCAAAGGACGCTGGCACTAATGTAAATGCAGAAAAACCATTTCCAGCAGTTACATTATTGAAATACTCCCAATCAACATCACCTCCAGTAAAGGCTTCTTCTTTTTTGATTTGTAACAATACCGTTTGATCAAAACCACTGTTGTCTGAAAACAAGTTACCCGAAATAAAAAGATCGTTTTCTGAGATAGCAATATTTGGAAAATCAAACCAATTTCCATCTAAAAAATCACCACTGAAGGTATAGAAATACCAGCCATCCATCGGATTTTCAGAAACAGAAAAACCAACTACTACTTGAGAAGTTTCAGGTGTATTTCCATCAAGAACAACCATTATGAATTTGTCTTCAACCGGATCGTACAACACTTTTGGGTCAAATATGAAGGTAGACACATCTAGTCCAGAAAGTAAATTTTCATATGGCGTGTCAGGATTTAGGGGATTGCCATCTGCATCAAAATAACGTACCGCTGAGTTGATAACAGAAACAATGTAACCGTTATCTGAAATCGCCATATCATTATCTGGTGGCGACCAACCGTCAAATCCATTGGCTTCGAATGAAGATAAAACCAGAGGTGTTACTGCTGTCACGGTTTCTGTTTCAGAAAGAGAAGGATCTGGATAGGTTCCGTTGGCAATCTCATTCGCAATTTTATCAGCCGTTTTTATTGCTTTTATAGCCTGCAATTCATCTTCCAAGTCCACTGTATGTTGGTGGCCACCACGTTGACTCAATTTCACATTCCAAGTAGACCCTTGAACTTCTGCCGGATTGACAAATGCAGCCGCTGATAAGGTAGGCCCTGCCGTAGGTGTGATTGTATATTTGATTTGATTGGCGGGCAATTCAGGCTGAAGCACCTGTGCCATAGTAAGGATTGGGAAAAACAGTCCTGTCAACATCAACAGTTTCAAAAATAACTTCATCAGATTCAAGTTTTGATTTTTAATATTCATAAAGCCACAAAGCTACGAATATGCAGGGATTGGTTCCAGTTTTTTCGCTACAGTTCTTTGAATGTGACAATTGGGAGACGGAAAGAGATGAAGCGAGAAGTGGAGGATGGAATTGCTAAACAGGACGTTTCACTCGACTGTTTGCTCCGCCTCTGTTTAGCTAGCAGATTTCCTGCCCTAAGTATTGGATGGTGAAGACAAGTCTACGCTAATCTTACAAGTCTCCACTTTCAACTTTCAACTTCTTTCCCTATCTTTATCGAAACAAAAACTCGAGTTATGATCAATATTGTCGAAATAAAAGCCCGTTCTACGAATCAAGAAAAAATACGGGATATCTTATTACTAAAACATGCTATTTGCAAAGGCACTGATCATCAGATAGATACCTATTTCAGAGTTCAACAAGGTCGACTTAAGTTAAGAGAGGGAGATATTGAGAACAATCTGATCCACTATCATCGCGAGAATAAAGAGGGACCTAAGCTTTCTAGTGTTACCCTATATCGCTCTGAACCAGATTCTAGCCTCAAGGAAGTTTTGACTAAGGCAAACGGAATTTTGGTGGTGGTAGATAAAATACGTGAAATATACTTTATTGACAATGTGAAGTTCCATATTGATGTGGTTCAGGAATTGGGTACATTTATTGAAATTGAGGCGATTGATGAAACGGGTATCCGTGGCAACGATGAATTGCTAAAGCAATGTGAATTTTATCTGGATCTTTTTGGTATTAGCAAACATGATTTGATTTCTGTTTCTTATAGTGATTTACTGATGCAGAAGGTGAATTAATAAGGTTGGAAGATGGATTGGAGTTGGGAATTTTCCCCACTGACGCGAAGCTTGTTTGGCACCAAATAGACTCACGGTCGAATAAACTTCCCAATCCCAACTTTACTAAATGCGGAGCCTGTATAGCCTCTTCGGCGGCCAGCTGGCACCAAATAATTCCACGATAATGGCTAGCTCCTTAGCCCACCTCCACACTTCCAATCCTTATATATGTCTCGTCCAATTTTAAAAATTAAGCTTAAAAAAAGTGATTATCTGCTAGAGGCAATTTCTGCCCTAGCCCTTATTACTTTAGTAGCTTTACCATTCATTTATTTCACTCAACTACCCGACGAAATCCCTACACACTTTAATGCGAGTGGTGAAGCGGATGGTTTTGGGACCAAGGCTTTGATTTGGGTATTTCCCTTAATTGGTTTGATACTTTATTTGAGTTTGAGTTTCATGAACCGGATTCCACATAAATTTAATTACCCAGTAGAGATCACTGAAGAAAATGCCTATTACCAATATAAGAATGCGGTTAAGTTGATTCGTACGGTAAAATTGTTCTGTGTGCTGGTGATCTTGTTCATTACCTATAAGTCTATTATATTCGGTCTTGAGGAATCGGATGGTTTAGGCGTTTACTTCTTACCTTTTTTCCTAATTTTAATTTTTGGTACCTTGGCAGTTTATGTAATTTCCGCAATTCGAAATAAACGGATTGATGATCACTTGAGATGAGACGACTAGGTTCCTTCTACAGTAGGACAGTCATGTTCTTATTAGGCAAGTTTAAAAAACTAAAAATATTACACCAATGATAAAAACAATCATCTTCGATCTGGGTGGCGTCTTAATCGACTGGAGCCCTGACTATGTTTTCAAAACTATCTTTGACGACGAAAAGGAAAAGCAATATTTTTTCGACAATGTTTGTACACCACATTGGAATGAGCTCCAGGATGCTGGTCGTCCGATTGCCGAAGCGAATGAGCTTTTGATCAAAGAGTTTCCGCAATATGAGGAGCAAATTCTTGCTTTCTATGGTCGATGGGAAGAGATGCTGGGCGGGCCTATTCAAGGCACGGTTGAGATTTTGAAAGAGTTGATTGACAATAAAAAACATCGTGTACTTGCTTTGACCAATTGGTCTGCTGAGACTTTTCCGATTGCACTAGGACTCTACGATTTTCTGCATTGGTTTGAAGGGACACTTGTATCTGGAGTTGAGAAACTAAAAAAGCCAGACCCCGTCTTTTATCAATTGATGTTGGATCGCTATGATATTGATCCGATTACTGCGCTTTTCATTGATGATAATTTGCGGAATGTAGAAGCTTCGAATGACTTTGGTTTGCCAGCCATTCGTTTTTTATCGCCGGAGGGATTGCGGGCTGATTTGCTTGACTTGGGGGTACTCTAATAGTTTTAATTTCTAACAATATATTTTTATCGAATCGATGGCTTTCAAGACCTTGTAATTAAGTCATTCATTATAGGCTCATAATATATTTTGTATATCCTAATCTATTCCAGATTGGAATTTGCGCTTGAATGACCTGATACACGATTAAAACTAGCCTCCAAAACATGTAAATGATCGCGAGATATGGAAAGAAGCATCATTTCATAAAGTATTCAACTTCATATTTCACCTCTTTCATTATGCTCTACTCCATTTCACAAGTTGGCGCTCAAGCTCTTTATTAAGCCATGAATTTTTCACAATTTTCAGCTAAGTCCTAGCCTACTTCAACAAAGTAACATTACCCTTTTTAAAAAACTCCTGACCACCAAAACACTTTACTTCCAAATAATACCCAAACACATCAGGCGGCAACTCCTTGCCATCATATGTTCCATTCCATACCTCATCTACTGACTTGGACTCAAAAACTTTCTGGCCCCAACGATTGTAAATCACCCAATAGACTTCATCTATACCCTCACCATAAACTTTAAGGACATCGTTTTCTCCATCATCATTTGGTGTAAAAGCATTCGGAAAAAAGATAAATGGATCATCACAAATTGGAACTAAAACAACAACACGAATCGTCGCGAAGTTGCTACAACCATCACCGTTTTCAATCGCAACGGTATAGTCAGTCGTTTCTGTTGGTGTAGCAATTGGATTGGGAATTGTCGGATCATCCAAGGTCGTGGCTGGAAACCATTGGTAACTATAACTGGAGTTGTCCGTCATGGCATCCAACTGTGAAGATTGACCAATTAATATCGTATCAGGATCAGCAGTTGCACTAAGTGGTGGTACAAAATTGAATACATCAACCTGTGATTCTAGAGTTGTCGAACAACCATATTGATTACTCACAACGGTGGAATACAATACGCTCATATCTGGACTCACGGTAGGTGTCCCCGTCATACCTCCTTCAATAATTTCAGCAGAGGGCGTCCAATTAAAAGTCAAATCCTGATCCATATCGGGATTCTGAACTTCTATCATTATGGTATCACCAACACAAACGGTGTAATCCGGAACTGATGCCGATATCTCATAACCAAATACCGTCACACTGTTTTCAAGAGTACATCCAAAGTCGTCTACCACTTGCACGTAATAGGTAGTAGGCTGAGCAGGTGTGACAAGCACATCCTGATCCTCGCTGAGTACCACACTAAAATCTGGAAATTCTGACCAAGTAAAAGTCGCGGCTTGCATACTTTCCGCTGAGATGATAATATCACTTGCACAAATCATTGTATCATTCGAAACAGTCATTTCTATAATTGGCGGTACCACCACAGTAATATCATGAACAACCTGACAGGTATCCGTCGTAAAGTCTGATACCGTAACTGAATAAGTTGTCGTTACTTCTGGATTCGCCATTGGATTGGGATCCGTCGGATTGTTAAGCCCCGTGGCTGGTGACCATTGATATTCGTAAGTGGAGTTGCCTCCAGGGTTCAATGCGGTCTCTATTCCAAAGCAAGAAAGAACTGTATCTTGTAAGGCTACATTTATTAAGTTGATGGGGATGACTTGGGAGAATGTATCTTCACAACCGTCATCAGAAACAATCGTCAAAGTAATTTCTAGTATCTGACTTTGATTAATCACGATGGTAGGATTTTGCAAATTTGAAGCATCTCCATTACTAAATTGCCAATCCCAACTGATGATATTACTTTGCAAATTGGTAGAAATATCCGTAAACGAAATCACGACCGAATCAGAACACTCGTCAAAGTTCCATTGAAAATCAACAATGATTAATGGCTCCATCACTTGTATCACTTGCTCTATTGTATCCGGGCAATTGACATCAGCATTTACAGCCAAAGTAACGGTATACAAACCTGGACCTGGATAAGTATACTCCGGATTTTCTTCTGTCGATGTTGCTGTTGGATTGGATGGATCTCCAAAATCCCAAATAACATAGGGAGCATTGACACTCTCATTGGTAAACTGAATGGTATAGCCTCCACATTGTTGGCCATTGACAAAGGCAGCTTGTGGCGTGGTATCCAAAACGCCTACTTCTACCGAATCAATTAAGGTACAACCAAATTGATTTTCCAATTCTACATAAAAATACCAAGTTCCTGGCCCGGGAGGTTGTACAAGCGCGGTATCATTCATAGCCCCTGAAAGGACGTAGATATTTGGCACCCAATTATAAGTCAATATATCAATTCCGTCAGTACCCTGCACCCATATCTCAGCGGTTTCACCATCGCAAATAATATTGACATCCTCTGTCTCCACGTTTACGCCATTTCCAATAATGGTGATGCTATCAATTTTTGGACAGTTAAGACTATCGCGTACCATCACATAATAGGTGGTTTCACCAATAGGTGTAACGGTTGTAGAAGCGGTGTTGGCAAATATGTCGTTGATTTCTGGGTCTGTTGCCCAAAAGTATTGAACGCCTTGTTCACTAAAGGCAGAGAGTTCGTAATCGGGTGAACAAATCGTGGTATCATTGGCCACGTCTATTACAATTGGAGGCGGTAGAATGACCGTAATGGCTCGATTCAATTCACAAAGACTATCAGCATCCGTAATATAAACCTCATAGGTAGTCGTCGCTGTGGGATAAGCCCAAGGATTGCCAGCACTTGGATCACTCAAAGTTCCGGGTGGTGACCAATCATAAAAATAACTTGGATTCGGATCTGGATTTAGTTGCAGTGAATCACCGATACAGATGGAAACGGTATCTGCAAAAAGCATTTCGTCCAGTAGGTCTACAAAAAACATTTGTTCGATGGTATCCTGACATTCGTTATCTGATATCACAATGAGTTGCAAGGTGACCGTCTGTGTTTCAAAAACACTGAACACTGGATTTTGATCAGTAGAAGTACCAATTACATCTCCGTTTTCATCCAACAGCTCCCATAGCCAGCCACCTGGGTTTGAGATCGTATCTATAGAAAGGTCCGTTGCTTGAACAACCAAACTATCTGAACATTCTACAAATTCAAAATTGAAATCTGCAGTCAGTGATTCGTATTGCAAGTAAATATCTTGGTAAGAAGTATCGACACAGGGGTTAAGTGGTTCAGCAATCATCATAATGATATAGTTACCTGTATCAGAATACATATGGCAAGGGTTAGATCCATATGAAACCGAATCAGGCCAAGCTGGATCATTCCAATACCATTCAAAATCGTCGGCATTGATACTATTATTTTCTGGGCAAACTAGGAGTTCGTTATTACAAATGACGTCAGGGGTAAAAATAGACGAAATGGTTTGTCCACAGATTCCTACATTGAATTGAAAGTCACGACTCGTCGTAGATATCAAAACACCATCTCGATATTCTTCTACGCAGATTCCCACTACAAACTGTCCGATCGTATTGGGTACTCCTGTCAACAATCCAGTCACTGGATCAATCTCAAGAAACTGCCCCATTCCATCACCATTCAACATGTTGCTTTCACTATAAGGAGGGTCTACCCAAACTACCGGAGTAGGTACGGTTTGTTCGTTTGGTTGTGGCTGAGGGTTGACCTGATCAGCTCCAAGCAATGGCGTACAAAGTCGATATACAATGGAATCGCCATCCACATCAGTGGCAGATTGATCAAAATCTATTGGTTCATTGGCACAAATATAAATAGGCGGCCATTGGGCAAATTTTGCAGAACTATTACATTCCAACAGTGCTGTTTCAGAAATGGTAACGCCAAAAGTAGCACCAGAGGCAAGTGGGTCTACAATATTGACAATCGTTACATTACGACAACAACGTTGGTAAATCAATTCATAACCTCCAATGATGGGAGGCAGCGTAACAATCTGTGAATATTTAGTGGTGTGTACACAAACATTGGGGGGAACAACTAGACAAGGATCTGCAAGTACTGGGTCTAATGTATCATCCAACATTTCATCCCAATCGATTAGTAAACCTTCAAGCAAATCACCACTATTGTTATAAATACCAACAGCTGCTGGGTCATCAAAATAAGCATTCGGATTACCATTCCAACAATCGCGAAAAATAGTCAACTCAATTAAATATTCATCATCTCCCAAACAGGTATAAGTCATTTCACCTCCCACGATATGCGTTGCTTTTGTCAAGTTGGGTGAAACGAAAAAAACGAGAAAAATACCTATCACTTTTATGTAGCTTGTGATTTTAGTTTTCATAAAACAATGCTTTATTGATTCGTATTAAGTACCTGAGCAATAAGTGATTACCAGGGACTTTATTCCTTGTTACGTGATTAACTATTGATTTTGATCGAATGGTGGATGTTCTAACAAACCTAATATAATGGTGTTTTTAGAACATATTATAAATGTAGTGAATAATTCAATGTATTCGTCAAATTCATTGCATGGATTTTGGGCTTTTTGGGCTTGAAAATCCATATCCATTGCCTTCTCCATCTTTTTGAACAATCTCTTAATTCATAGCCACTTGTATAAAAGACTTCTTTTAGCTTGGATTTGCTGCCCAGAAAATGCTAATTTTGGTGCAAGCTATCTGGCAAACGAGCTTATTTCTTTATTAAAGCTTTCTTGTGATTGAATGAAACTAATCAGTTGATTTATTTGTAGTTGCAGTTATTAAATAGGCCGCTACGTGATATTATTTAGTCATAAACTATCAAGAAGCTTTGGAGGAATGAAAGCAACAAACTTTGAAGGTCAGGCGATTCGTAAAAAATTAGATTAGAAAGCACAATAGTATATCCTTCAAACCTTTGCCAAAGCAAATGAAATCATTTTGAACTTTAAATAGAGTTTAACCAGTAATAAATAAAAATGAAACACATCACCGTACTAACCGGAGCAGGAATCAGCGCAGAAAGCGGCATCTCTACTTTCCGCGACTCCAATGGCTTGTGGGAAAACCATGAAGTCATGGATGTCGCATCACCCGAAGGATGGCGAAAAGATAGCGACTTGGTTCTTAACTTTTATAATCAACGCCGTCGTCAGCTGAAAGAGGTATTCCCTAATAAAGGACATATGGCCTTGGTAGAATTGGAAAAGAAATATAAGGTTCACGTTGTCACACAAAACGTAGATAACTTGCATGAACAGGCTGGTAGTAGCCACATCGTACATCTACATGGTGAGTTGAATAAAGTACGAAGTACCCTTGATCCGAGTTTGGTTTATGACTGGACAGAAGATTTAAACAAAGGAGATTTCTGTGATAAAGGCTCTCAGCTTCGTCCCCATATTGTTTGGTTCGGTGAGGAAGTTCCTTTGCTGGAAGAGGCAGCTCACTTGACTGCTAAGGCTGAGGTGGTGATCATCATTGGCACTTCGATGAATGTGTATCCCGCAGCTAGTTTGGTCGCTTACGCAAAACCAGAAGCTAAGATTTTTTATATTGATCCGAATCCAAATATTTCTTATGAGTTGGCGGGTTTGAAGAACTTAGAGATTATAAAGGAGAAAGGAAGTGTTGGGGTACCAAGGATTGTGGCGGATCTTTTAAGTTAAACTGACCGCGGCGATTTGTCTGTTAAGAGTGGTGATTTTTCGTAAAATAATATTTGCTTACAGCTACAGTACTGAAGCAAAGTCCAAATATAAACTACTAAGCCTTCAACATGAAGACCATTCCAAAAAAGATCATCAATTCCATTCTTAACTTTCGTATAGGAAGTATACAAACGGCTATTGAAAAATTTCAAGCCAACAAAGAGCTTTTCCTACCAGATAGCCAATCAAAGATTGAAGAGATCATTAAAAAAGATCCGCCTGATAAAGACTTGCTTTTTGAAATTTTGAATCATGATTATATTCGTCCTGCTTTTGTCGTTCAGGATCATGATTTTAAAGTTCCGGATGATCACCCTTGGGCGCCTTTGTTGAATATGTATCAAGAAAATATTAAACAGGCAGTTGGTTCTGTTGGAATTTTTGAAATACTTAGTGGGGGTAAAAAATACCCTTCGGGAACAGGGTGGATGCTGAGTGAAGATTTGGTTGTGACTAATCAGCATGTGGCAGAAGTGTTTTGTGAGAAAGTCGGTGGCAAGTTTCAAGTAAAAGCAGGATTCGAAAAAATCACCATTGACTTTAACGAAGAGTTTGAGCGAATACACGATTATGAATTCAACATCATAGAGGTGGTTCACGTGGAAGAAGACGATACCAGTTTGTATGACCATACACCAGACATTGCGATTCTTAGAGTTGAAAAAGTGAATGTAAATGGTGAGCACCTTCCACCACCACTTGAATTGTACGATGGTCCTTTGCAAGACAATCAAGCGATTGCTATTATTGGTTTTCCAAGTGCTGATTATAAATTACCTTTGAAGCGAAAACGAATTTTCAATAATATCTATGATGTAAAAAGAGTGCAACCAGGTTTGATAAAGAAAATAAAAATGTTGTATGATTTTGACTTCCAACATGATTGCGCCACCTTGCTTGGTAATTCGGGATCTCCGGTCATCGACATTCTTACTGGCAAGGTAGTAGGGACTCATTTTGCGGGCTCCTTGAATGTTTTTAAAGGCTATGCGGTGCGGGTGGATGTGTTGAAGAAGATTCTTGCGAATTTGCCTTAGAACTTGATTAACAAAGCATGACAATCTCAATGTCAGCGGCAATTTTCCTACTAAGCTGAATCGCGTCACAATTGCAATAACCGTTTTCGCAGTGACGAGAATTTTTTATAAAAAATAGCATTTGCTTACAGCCCCACTGTAAAAGCAAATTTCCAATAAAAAGTAAACGATGAAAAAGTTATTATTCCTAACTATAGTACTATTTACGTTTGCTTGCAATGCTGATGACTCCCCTACTCCTTCTGATTCAGAACTTACAACGGAGAACATTTTTCTTTTAAGAAAGATATACATCGATAATGAATTATTCACTGAGCGGACTTATGATCCCGATAGTACTTTAATCAGAATTGATAGTTACAATGCAGATACGATTCGACTTTATACAGAATACGGATATTTTGGCGATACCATACGCTCTAGCTTTTATAAAAGCAATGGCGATTTGACAAACTACCGGAATACCTATGAACTGCCTGACAATAGTGTCCGAGTGGATCGATTTGATAATGATGGTTCCCTAAAAAATTATGCTATTTATTCGTTCGAAAGCATTGACTGTGGATATACAAAACTTGAGTTTTTTGATGAAGATGACACATCCTTTTCTATTTCCGAACTTGCTTATACCGATGCTAATTGCAGCAATACTGCTAGCAATTATAATGCAGATTCACAAATTGAATCTATGAGACAAACAATTAGAGACGATGAGGAAGTTTACATTCATTTTTCCTTAGTTGACTTATTTCGAGTGAATAAAATAGGTAGTATCACTGCATCTAATTTTTGGAATCAGGATGGTGTTTTAGAAGAACAAAGCTCATATACCGCAGTGAATCTGTATAATGACGATGGTTATGTTACTATGATAACTCGAACCTTTTTGGATGGAAACATTCAGGTTTATACTTATGAGTATTAATGTTTTAGTAAGTTCATTTTACTAGAATACTACATTAAAAACATTCTGATATTCATCCCAAATTTCTTTTTCGAACTTGAACGCAAAGTCTTCTGCAAATTGTTCCCCTCTGGCACATTCCCGCTTGCTTTTTGTTTTCATTCGATCTACGTGATGCCCTATTTCATGTAGTAGGATGTGAAGCAATTGAAAACCTTTGATTTGATCTTCATTAAACTCACAGAAGACCCCCTCTACTTGATCTGTTGCTTGTATTCCAAGTCTATCAAACAAGGCTTTATGTTCCTCATAAAACGCTTTATCAAATAATACATCTTTCTCCCTTTCCCAAGCTGAAATAGAAATAACTCCAAGCTCATCATAACAACCAAACCAACTTGAATTTCCATAAGCTAATACGATTGCGTTCAACTCGATTGAAACTTCATCCCAATTGGGAATTATTTCTAAGAATCTAATGATGTCTTTCTTTTTCAGAAAGTGCTTATAGGCTTTCCCTGACTTTTCTGCATCAATGACTATATGCCCTTGATGCGTGTTCCAGTAATTGGATGTATGCTTGTGATTGTTCTTTCTTAGCACGGATCCTCCTTTTACTTTTGGCGTTGTTTTTCTATTCCCGATTCTCATCTTGTTGATTGACTCATAAGTTGAATAATAGTATAAGTCAAGAACCTAATCAGACTAGATCTAGTTCCATTTTGAAAGGTGTTTTTTTTATCTTAAAGGGTCAAAGTAATTCACCAGTAATTACAATTGTAATACCCAAAGGGGACTAAAACCAACAAAAGACGCGCTGATATTTCAGCACGCCTTCTATTTTTATCATTCAGTAATCTAGTAATGGGGACCGTATATATCAAGCAGTAAGGGTCATAAAGGCATTTGCCTAAGGGGTGTCCACCTGCTGAACTTGTTGCCGGGAATGAAATTACAGTATACTAACGCTAGACACAGCGAGAATGCTGTTTGTAATCCACACATATTTCTAATAGCTAAAAGACCGATTGTTTTTTTGATAGTATCTAAAGGAAGATCTATCCCAAAGTTAGTTTCAAATCAAATACTCCACATACGACGAACCTTATTCTTCTCCTTTATTATTTTGGTACCAAGCAAGGTTTCCCACAAAAATAAACCAGCTATTTTTTCCACTTTAGAGGTCTCAACTCGAAAGCTCTCTAAAGGCTCGCTTGTTATTTTATTTGGAATAATAAATCATTGCAATCGGCGTTTCCGCAATCTCTTTTAATTTAGGTTTCATATTAAACAGTTTCTTATTTCCAAAAACTGCCTCTAGCTCAAATTCTAATTCTAGAAGTTCTAAGCATCTTAAATACGCATCCAATTTCCGTTCAACTGATGGGATTTTCATTCCATCTTTCGAAGTCATCATATTATCTTTCACCACTCCCCTTTCCATCTGCTTTTGAATAAACTCAGGATGCAGTACACTTACTACAAATTGCCCACCATTTTTCAGCACTCGTTTTATTTCTTTAAAACCATTTTCCAATCCAACATCACTCACCTCATTAAAAACCATAGTAGACAAAACCAAATCCATCGAACTATCACTAACAATAAATTTATCATACAAATCTAGTCTTTGGTAGATGGCATTTCTAAGTTTAAAGTTCTTTCGAGCAATTTCCAAATTCTTTTTAGAAACATCCGTCAAAAATATCGTACCTGGAACCTGTCCCGATTTTCGTCTCAACAACATTGGCATAAAATAGCCATTACCTATTCCAATTTCTAGAATAGATTTGGAGGCAATAATACCAACCTTTGATATTATTCGCTCATTCAAAATCAGCTCTTTAAACGAACCGCCTTTGTAGCCTGTAACCTTATGCCACTTGGCTGCGATTTTATCGTAATACGCCATATCTGTTTTTTACTTTTTTTAGAACCACCTACTCTTCTCCAAAACAACAAAAGGTGCACTGAAATAATTCAGTGCACCTCCATATATTTCATTCAGATTGGTCTCAACAATACCATTTGGAACAGCTTCGCTGTAAGACAAGAATCTCCAAACAACAACAAAAGGCGCACTGATCATCTCAGCGCGCCTCTCATCATATCTTAGTAGCTCTAATTAACTGCCACACATCAAACAATCAGGATCATCAATGCTACAAGCCTGTGGCGCCACATCATCGCTCGCCAACATCTTAGCAGCCTCACTAGCCATATCCTTTCCGTTTGCAGCAACTGTAGTAGTTGCAGTCGCAGTAGCAGCCACCGTAGCAACAGCTACACCATCCGCAGCTCCATCGCTATTCACACGCTGATGCTTCTTGTCCAAAGTAAACTTAATTGGATCAACCGCAGCTTTCGAACGTAGGTAATAAATACCTGTCTTCAAGCCCTTCTGCCAGCCGTAAAAGTGCATACTTGATAACTTACCAAAGTTTGGACTCTCAACAAATAGGTTGAGCGACTGACTCTGACAAATATAAGCACCACGGTCAGCTGACATATCAACGATTACTTTTTGGCTTAGTTCGTAAGCTGTTTTGTAAAGGTCTTTCAAGTCCTGTGGAATACCTTCAATGTTTTGGATAGATCCGTTAGCTGCCATTAATGACTGCTTCAAGTCTTCATTCCAAATACCTAGACGTACCAAGTCTTTCAATAAGTGCTTGTTTACAACAATGTACTCACCTGATAAGGTTCGACGTGTGTAAATGTTAGCGGTATATGGTTCGAAACATTCGTTGTTACCCAAAATCTGAGAAGTAGATGCAGTTGGCATTGGAGCCAATAGCAAAGAGTTTCTTACTCCGTTCTTCTTCACATCTTTACGCAAGGTTTCCCAATCCCAACGGTCCGTTGGTGTTACACCCCACATATCAAATTGGAATTCACCTTTACTAATTGGCGAACCTTTGTAGGTCTTGTAAGTACCATCTTTTGCGGCAAGCGCATTAGATTCAGTAACTGCTGCGAAGTAGATCGTTTCAAAAATCTCACGATTCAACTGACGTGCCTCAGGGCTGTCAAATGCATGACGCATCAAGATGAAAGCATCTGCCAAACCTTGCACACCTATTCCGATTGGACGGTGACGCATGTTTGAATTTTCTGCTTCAATAATTGGATAGTAATTGATGTCAATAACTTTGTTCAAGTTACGTGTTACAATTCTTGAAACTTCATATAATTTCTGGAAGTCAAATTCCTTATCGTTAACAAATTTTGACAAATTGATAGAAGCCAAGTTACAAACTGCCACTTCATCTTTAGCAGTGTATTCAATGATCTCTGTACATAAGTTACTAGAACGGATTGTTCCCAGGTTCTTCTGGTTAGATTTTCTGTTCGCTGCATCTTTGTATAAGATGTATGGTGTACCTGTTTCGATTTGTGATTCCAAAATTTTGAACCACAACTCTTGTGCTTTAATCGTTTTGCGCGCACGACCTTCTTCTTCATACTTGTGGTAAAGCGCTTCAAATTCTCCGCTATGACAATCGTACAAGCCTGGCGCTTCTGACGGACAGAATAAAGACCATTGACCATCTGCTTTCACACGCTCCATGAATAAATCTGGAACCCACATTGCATAAAACAAATCACGTGCACGTATTTCTTCCTTACCGTGGTTCTTCTTCAAATCTAAAAAGTCGAAAACATCTGCATGCCATGGCTCCATGTAAACGGCAAATGCCCCTTTACGCTTTCCTCCACCTTGATCTACATAACGCGCAGTATCGTTGAATACACGCAACATTGGAACGATACCGTTTGATGTTCCACCAGTTCCTTTGATGTAAGATCCTTTAGCTCTAACGTTGTGAATGCTCAATCCTATACCACCTGCTGATTGTGAAATTTTTGCACAACGAGTAAGTGTTTCGAAAATACCTGAGATACTATCTTCAGTAGTACTCAACAAAAAACAAGAAGACAATTGCGGCTTAGGTGTACCCGCATTAAACAAAGTTGGTGTCGCGTGGATGAACCACTTTTCTGACATCATGTTATACGTCTCAACGGCTGCATCAATATCCGTTCCGTGGATACCAACTGCCGCACGCATCAATAGGTGCTGTGGACGTTCAACTATTTCGCCATTCATTCTTAGAAGATACGAACGTTCTAATGTTTTGAAACCGAAGTAATCAAAGGCATAATCACGATCATAAATAATCGCAGAATCAAGACGATCTTTATTTTCTAAAATAATATTGTGTGTCATATCACCTATAAGACCTGCCTGTTCTCCTGTCTTGGGATCGATATAGTTATACAAAGCAGTCATCGTCTTAGAGAATGACTTATCTGTATTTTTGTGTAAGTTAGAAACAGCGATACGTGCCGCAAGGAGAGCATTATCGGGATGGGTGGTAGCCATCGTTGCTGCTGTTTCAGCTGCTAGGTTATCCAATTCAGTTGTTGTCACACCATCGTATAAACCTAAGATTACTTTCTTAGATATTTCGATTGGGTCAACGTAAACCTGGTTGAGTCCGTAGCATAATTTTTTAACGCGTGCGGTGATTTTGTCAAAGCTGACATCTTCGCGTTTTCCACTTCTTTTAACAACTTGCATAATAATTTTCGTTTTAGGGAATTAACAATAAAATGCAGAGGTCCCGATGGAAAATTAAAATCGCAATGAAAATTAAAATGAAAATATTTTAAAGAGTGCTTTGTGTTTTACACTAAACAGTTCTTTTTTGTCCTACCCGTGAGCATGACATTTTCATTTTAATTTCTAATTAATTTTAATTTTATAAAGGACTTCGTTACCTATTTAATCTTTCTAGGGGGTACGAGTAATTTAGAAATCTTCGTCTAGTTTAAACACTTGCTTGTCACGATCAGTCATAACACCAGATTTCTGATAATCACCGACACGTTTTTCAAAAAAGTTAGTTTTACCTTGCAAAGAGATCATGTCCATCCAAGGGAATGGATTTTCTACATTGTATATTTTCTTGTTACCTAATGATTCTAACAATCTGTCGGCAACAAATTCGATGTACTGGCACATCATTTCTGAGTTCATACCAATTAATTTAACTGGAATAGAGTCAGTAACAAATTCTTGTTCGATTTTTACGGCATCAACTATAACGGTCTCAATAACACTTTTGTCAAGTTTATTGACAATGTGATTGTTGTAAATGTCACAAGCGAAATCGCAGTGCATTCCTTCGTCTCTTGAAATCAGTTCGTTAGAAAAAGTCAAACCTGGCATTAGGCCTCGCTTTTTCAACCAAAAAATAGCACAGAAAGAACCAGAGAAAAAGATACCTTCGACTGCTGCGAAAGCAATGAGGCGCTCAGCAAAACTTCCGTTGTCAATCCAGCGTAGTGCCCAGTCTGCTTTTTTCTTTACGCAATCGAGTGTTTCGATAGCGTTGAAAAGCATATCCTTTTCTTTATCATCCTTAATATAAGTATCTATAAGGAGGGAGTAAGTTTCAGAATGGATATTTTCCATCATGATTTGAAATCCATAGAAGAATTTCGCTTCTGTATATTGTACTTCGCTTACAAAATTTTCGGCTAAATTTTCATTTACGATACCGTCACTTGCTGCGAAAAATGCTAATACATGTTTTATAAAATGGCGTTCACCATCTGTTAGTTTTTCCCAATCTCTTAAGTCTTCACTTAAGTCAATTTCTTCGGCTGTCCAAATACTAGCTTCAGACTTCTTATACCAAGCCCAGATGTCATCATGCTGGATGGGAAACAATACGAATCGATTAGGATTCTCTTGCAAAATAGGTTCAACAACCTTTGTCATACTATTATCAGTTTAAAGACATTAAACAATGTGGCGCAAAACATGAAGAATCAAAAGTGGAGATGGAAACGGAAAGACGATGGATCTGTCAGCTGACAGAGACGTAAAAGGAATTTACGTCCATCATTTTTCATTTTCATTCAGTTTTTGATTGAACAGGCGATGCCCTTTCATTCTCAGAATAAAAAAAATTTCTTTACCTCGTCAGTAACATTCAAAAGTGATTCGTCAACAGGGACGAAGTCATTATTTTAATGCTACTCATGTGAAAACAGACGAATCTGCTGGCACATTAATGTAGTTCTCAAATAAAGCGTAAAGAATCGATTTAAAGCCGAAGCTCATAAACCTAGTCTATTTTGGTAAAAATTAAGATTGTTGAAAAGATTCCCTTCTTAATTTTTGAGTGTAAAAGTGGATAAAAATAGAGGAGTATATAGTGTTTCACTCTATTAGCTTCCCATTGTGTCATAAAAATAGTTATTAATTTAAATCTAACAGGTAGAAAATACTAACATAATGTTGATAACCTATCTAAATCATTGATAATCAACACTATCCTGTTGTTAGCTTATTTTCCACATTGTGGATAACTAATTGTATAAAACTTACAAAACTATAAGCAAATAAGTGAAATCCGGATGATAATCTGTGCAATTTTACTGAGAAACAGTGCTAATTGATCTTTCTATGTTGCCACCTAATGAGGATGGTATCTAGCTATCACATAGTTAGACAGGCACTGATTTGACAGATTGAACGGATAAGGGACGGATTTTTTCTTTTATCGCGGATTCTTTTATCGTACTCAATTTTTACCTTCGCCGAAAAAAATCCGTTTTAATCTGTTTCATCCCTTAGATTTCCGCTCGTCTGGAGAAAAGCGTCAGCCCAAAGAGGTCCTCCCCTAACGAGCCTTTAAAAAAGTCGCTTGCGGCGAAACCACAAAGCCAACAAAAGACTAATTACAATAGAAAAGATAATGATGTAAAAGAAAGAAGCGGTACTTCCATTCTCTGACTTGAAAGGCACTGTTACGTTCATACCGAAAAAACTTGCAACCAAAGTGGGTACCATTAAAATGATGGTAACTAAGGTAAGTCGCTGAATCACTACGTTCAGATTATTTGAAATAATGCTGGCGTAGGCCTCCATTGTTCCGTTAAGGATATTTGTATAAACGTTGGCCATTTCAAGAGCCTGAGAATTATCAATTATAATATCTTCGAACAAATCAGTCTTATCTTCATCAATCCTGATACCGAGAAAGTCAGATCGCTTCATTTTCATTTTGAGCAATTCGTTGGAGCTCAATGTGTTTACAAAGTAAACCAAACTTTTTTCAATATTGAGGAGTGAACGCAAATCCTGATTTCTACTAGAATTGTAAAGTTCTCGTTCCACCACATTACGCTTATGATTCAAACTTTTCAGACAAGTTAGAAAACGGTAAACGTTTTGCTCTAAAATCTGAATCACAAATAAGCTCTCATCAGAAGGTTTGAAATTCTTGACTTTATTGTCTAGAAAAAGTTGTAGCACAGGATTATCATGAGATGTAATCGTGATAATATTATCGGGAGTTAAAATGATTCCAACTGGTACCGTAATATAGATTGCCTCGTTATCCTGATTCGATGTGTTTAAAATGGGTGTGTTCACAACGATGAGTCGAATATCTTCTTCACGTTCATAACGAGAACGTTCATCAATATCAAGAGAATCGATCAGGAAATCTAAAGGTAATTCAAATTGACGGGACACCGCATTTAGCTCTTCTTGAGAAAATGGTGGTGAAATATTAATCCAGCAAGAAGGCTCCGACTTCTCTAACTCTACAAGTTGCCCACTTTTTTTCGCGTAATATCGAATCATAACTGGAATCTTTAAACATTAATACTCGCAAACTTACAATTTATATTGCTTAACGCTGCATGGTGCTTGCGCAAATTTAGACCGCTGCCTTGTCAGATCAACCCTTGAGAGATCTTGGTGGCAATACCAAGTCTTAGCATAGCTACGCTAAGTGACACTTGTCTAACGCGAATGCGATATCCTAGGTTCCGCAATAATGGCAAATCACTTAGGGTAGCAATCTCCCAAGGAGACGAAAGCCAAATGATCTGATCATAAAACAGTCTGATAACCAAAGCGGTCTCAGCTCTTATTTTTATCCAATTTTTCAATGAACTTTTCGTAAACAGGTAAATCAACTTGTGTTGCACAGCCCCATTGAGGCGCGTAACCCTTTGTGATCAGATAATAATCGCTTACGATATCTGCTTGTTGTTCCAGATTAAAATCTCGAAGGCCTTTGCCTTGCTTGAGATGTTCTTTGAGCGCTGAAACACCGCCGTAATTATACCCCATCGAAGAATACTGTCCTCGTAAAGCTTGAACCATGTAGCGAGCACCCATTTTTTGATATTGCCAAACATGCATCAGTTCGTGTAGAAAAGTGCTGTTCTGCATAGGCCCCCAACTATTAATCAGGTAAAAACTTACGTAACAAAATCGATGTTGCTTGGGACCTGCCAATGATAATTCGTCGACACGTACCCGTTTTAAATTAATGGAGTCTCCGTAGATAGAGTGAGCTACCTCTTTTTCCCAATCGTGTAATGGCCGTGTATTGAATTTGAAAAAGTCCGTGAGAATTTCATAAATTTCTCCAATTCCAAAACATTCTAATATATAAATCAGCATACCGATCAACCACCAATAAGCATTGATCAAAAAGCCTGAACCAGCTTTTGCCTGCCACCAAAACTCTTGGGGCTGACTTAGCGAAAGTACACCTCTATAAAAATGCTTAGCAAGGCGATACAATCTAATTGGTAGCAATAAAAAGACATCGAGTACTCGCTGTAAGGCGGTTACAATTTTCAATACCAACTGATTTACTATCCAATCCGTTCTAATCTGCAAATGATAAGATTTACCAGATAATTCCATTACGACTGTATTAATGTTAAATAGAGTTTATATGAAATAATCTATTTGAAGACAAACAAATTATTTTAGCATAAACTTCAATGGTTTTTGTCTCAAAAAAACCTGCTGTGTGAGCTTCCCATAATACAGTACTGACTTGTTTAGCCAATCAGATCAAAATAGATACTTGTAATCTGATTGTCTATCTTATTGGGACAACAAAAATAGCATTTGGTTTGGTATTTTTTTCTAAAGTTATCCACAACATATTAACAATTAGGGACTTAATGAAGCCTACTCTTTGATAGACAAAAGGTTACGCTTTAGAAATTAATTTTTATAAAATAATGATAAATTAATATGCTAACTTTTTCTTTGCGGCAGCGCTATGAGTTGGGTTTCAAAAGGAGCGGTTGGGGCGTTTTGGTCAACGGACGAGATGACTTAGGATGCGGCTTTTTAAGCAGAGATGGGAGGCCGGATCTAAGCCCTGGCTGGCTTGACGCCAGATCAGACAGGGATTAGATCCGTATTCCCCTCAGAGTGAAGCGAGCCTACGAGCTTACTTAAACCGAATAGCCTCTACCGGATTAATGCGAGTAACTAAATAAGAAGGGATAATTAAAAACAATAATGTGATCAACATGGTACCAATATTTAAGAGCAATATCGTCCATAAGTTAATTTCTATAGGTGCTACAGAAAGGTAATAATCTTTTTCCGAAAGGGTAATGATCTCAAACCGTTGTTGAATATAACAGAGGCTAAGGCCAATTAGATTGCCAAACATCAAACCCAAACCAACAATATAGAAGGCGTGATACAAAAATATTTTTCGAATCGACCAATCGGTACTTCCCAAAGCTTTGAGTGTACCAATCATATTTGTTCGTTCCAATATAAGGATCATCAATGCAGTAATCATATTGATAATGGAGACCACTACCATAAGTAGCAGTATCACAATCTTGTTGATGTCCTGCAAGTCTAACCAATCAAATATACTGGGAAACTTATCACGAATGGTTTGAGCAAATAGATTATTTGGCAAAACCTCAAAATACAAATAGTCCCGAATCACATCCAGATCATCTAAGTCATCTAAAAAGACTTCAAAGCCTCCTACTTCATCCGATTCCCATCCATAGATGTTTTGTAAGACTTTTATGTCGGCTAAGGCAAACTTGCGATCAAACTCTTCCATTCCGGTTTTGTAAATTCCACAAACCTTAAATCGTCGCTCCAGCATGTTACGTCCTTCCACAAAGTGGACTCTGAGCTGACTACCTACGTCAAGTATAAGGCGTCGAGCGGTTTCTTCTGAAATAATAATATCTTTTGACTCTGTAGAATCCGACAAAGCAATAGCCCTCCCTTTTACCAAGTAATTACTCATATTGTCCCAATCAAAGTCAGCACCGATTCCTTTTATGATGATACCTTCTAACTGGTCAGTAGTCTTCTTCTTTTTCTTTCGCCCAGTAGTTTGGTCATCAAGTGTTTGAGATTCTTTGACTTCCTGCTTTACTTTTATAATACCCGGCTTTTGCGCATAGACTTGAATGTGACGAATCCCGCCATTGGTCTTTTTATCAACCATCTGGTTTTCAAATTCATAACCCAAAATACTTCGCTTGGTCCGATACAACATGGGGCCAATGGTATCAATATGAGGATAGAAATCCTGATTCATTTTGGTGGGTACCGCCTCAAATGAGCGATTTACATTAGTATCGACAATATCTATATGTCCCCAAAAACCAAATATCTTGCTACTAATCCCTTTTTGGAAACCATTAATAAGAGAGGTAGCAACAATCATAACAACCATACTCAAGGCAACCGCAACGATTGCAATGCGTATAATCAGCCGTGAAAAGGATTTTACTCCTGCTTTGGCGACATTACGAGCTATAAAGTATTCGAAATTCAAATGTTGATTTTAATGTAAAACGTGAAAATAGAACTTATATGGAACTAATTTTATTATTGAGGCCTTAATTTAATATGGTTTGAAAGTTTGATTGAATGAAGCAGTGAAGGACTACTTAATGTAGGGACTTAGGTCAAAGACTCTCCAACCCTTCCAACCTTCATTCCTCCAAACCTTTCTACTCTCAGTAAAAAAAAATATCTTTGCCACCTAAATATAAAAAACATGACTTTTCTAGAAGAACTAAGCTGGCGCGGTATGCTCCAGGACCAAACACCAGGAATAGAAGAAGAACTTGCGAAAGGCCCAGTGACTGGCTATATTGGTTTTGATCCAACGGCTGCATCTATGACCATTGGTAATTTTGTGCAGATCATGCTATTGAAATTATTTCAGCAAACGGGTAATAAGCCTATCATACTAATGGGTGGTGCTACTGGCCGTGTAGGTGACCCATCAGGAAAAGACAAAGAGAGAGTGTTGAAAAGTTACGAGGAATTAGATTCTAATCTAGAATTTCAAAAAGCTCAGGTCAAAAAATTTTTGGCTTTTGAAGGTGAGAACGCTGCAGTCATCGTCAACAATTATGATTTCTACAAGGACATGAATGTGCTTTCATTTTTGCGTGATGTTGGAAAAACCTTGACCATTAATTACATGACTTCGAAGGAGTCGGTGAAAAAACGGGTTGAAACGGGGCTTTCGTTTACCGAATTTAGTTACCAACTATTGCAAGCTTACGATTACCAGTGCTTGTACAAGGAGCATGGCTGTCGCTTGCAAATGGGCGGTTCTGACCAGTGGGGTAATATAACTTCGGGCACAGAGTTTATCCGCAAAAATTTGAATGGTAAAGCATATGCAGCCACTACCCCATTATTGACTAAAGCAGATGGAACAAAATTTGGCAAATCAACTCAAGGAAATATTTGGTTAGATTCAGAGATGACTTCGCCTTATAAGTTTTACCAATTTTGGATTAATGCAGATGATAAGGATACTCCAAAATTCACACGCTACTTTACTTTGTTCTCCAAAGAAGAAATTGAAGCTCGTGAAAAAGAGTTTGAAGACAATCCTAGAAAATTGAAAGAAATGCTTGCAGAGGAGTTGACAATAAGAGTGCATTCGCAAGAAGATTTTGAGGCAGTTAAGAAAGTTTCGAATCTCATCTTTAATGCCAAAGCAAGTGCAGAGTCGCTGCTTTCGCTTGATGCAGATTCACTGACTACCATTTCAGAAGAAATTACAAGTTTCACTATTTCAAAGGATGCCTTAGCAAATGGCTTAAACATTGTTGATTTCCTTTCGGAAAATACACAGATTGTGGCATCAAAAAGTGATGCGAGAAGAATGATAAAAGGGAATGCAATTTCGATCAACAAAAATAAAATTTCAAGTCATGAAATCAGCCTCAATCATGAGGTCTTGCTACATGGTAAATATATCATGGTTGAAAATGGTAAGAGAAATAAATTCATGGTATTGGCTGAGTAACTTTTAATGCTCATTTTTGCAAAAAAGTTAAACATTATTTTTTTGATTCAACTTTTTTGAAATTTTAAGACTGAACGCTGGTTAAAAAATTACAATTTTTAAAACCTCCAGCGTTCAGTTTTTTTATGCTCTTAATTCAAATTATTTTTCTTTTTTTAAGAAAAAAAAAGAAGCGTAGCTCATTATTCAATCACTTTCACACATAAAACTCACGTATCAACTCTAAGTAAGTGAATATTCGTTTTTAGAATATTCCTCATTGATTTTGAAACAAATGTCATCGCATATAGTTAGTTGTCGGTACCTAAAAAAAAAGAAAGAAAAAAAAAAAACAATATACTTCGCTTTTATTCGACTGTAATTATAACTTTGCAACTTCCTAGTTTAATCAACTATTTTCTTGCCAGGCACATAAGTAGATTAAAATTTTGAACTTCAAGGGTAAAATAAAGGCTTTCTAATTAGTCCTTACACATCTTAAATCGCCAACACTACCCTCTGCATATGAAGTTGTTAGTTATTATTTTTTTAATTACAAATTGTGCGTAAAAAATGGCAGTAAAAAAAGTAAAGTCTCACTGGAATGAAGTGTGGACAAAAGTAGAGACAAACCACCCCACTCGTGGTAGCGATTATTTCTTTTCTGATTATGGCAGAATGAAAAGTATCAACAAAAGAACTGAAGATGAAAAACTACTCAAAGGTAGTCGTGACAAGTATGGCAATGTTCGCTTAAGTCTCCAGCTTGCAGAAGGAAAAAGACAACAGTTTTATCTTCACCGATTAATTGGAGAAACTTACATAGAGCAGGATTCAACAGACCACCTCTTTCTCATACACATCGACAACAATAAGGAAAATAATTATTGGGAGAACATCCTCTGGGTGACTCAGGAACAACTCACAGAACATCAAAGAGAAAATGGTGTTTTTGATTTGAACAATCGTAAGCGTGATCCAAACTACAAGATGACCGAAGTCAAAGTTCGCTTATTGAAAAAAAGACTAGCGAAAGGCAAAACGAAACGTGAAATTCTAGCACGTGATTTTGGCATTTCGGTTGAACATGTGAAGTTGATAGAAAAAGGTAAACGATGGGGACACGTAACTATATAAGCACCTTATCTGTTTGTCTAATACTCATACACTATCTATAAAAATAACCTCCAATAAGTCAAAATAAAATCATAAACACAACAAACAAAAAAAGAAAAGACTCGAATTTTGAGCCAAATAGATGGCTTCAAATTTCGGTTTTTTTTATTCCAAAATTTGATCAATCGCTGTCAAGATGGCATCGGACTTAGTATATCCTCTCGATACTAAATGATACTCCTCTCCTTTTTTAACGATTAAAGTCGGAAACGAATTAATCCCCAAACTTCCGCTGTACTCAAAATCTCTTCTTGTTGCAATTTTTGCAGACTCAGAATTAAACCTAGATTCAAAATCTTCAAGATCTATATCCAAATCCTTTGCAATCTTCAAATAAGTATTCAAAGAACTCGTATGCTCATTCTCCAAGTAAAATGTCTTTTGCACCTCCTTGAAGAAATTAAAAGCCATACTTGGTGCCATTTCCTTTACCACGACCACTGCTCTACAAGCTGGTTCTGTATCATATACAAAGTCGGCTTGCTCAAGTATATTATATTTAAAAGGTTGCTTAGTCTTTTCTTCAATCTCCATCCAATGACTTTTCAAGAAATCTTTTAGCTCAAGCATCGTTTGTGTTCCGTTTGGCCTCAAGCCTCCCATCACCAATTCAAAGCCAAGGCCCTCTGGCAATGCTTCTTTTACGCTCGATATCTCTGGTGAAAAACCATAGCACCATGAACACATCGGATCTCCGATATAAATAAGTTTGTTTGCTGCCATAGTTTGATTCTCATTGCCAATAAAAATTTGATCACCACCACTAGTCTCCGTCGAATTAGCACTAAAAAGATTGACCATCATTATTAGTACATATGTTATCGTTTGATTCATTTTCAAAATTAGCAATTATTTGGATACGATAGTCTAAATAAAGATAACTATTCAGAGGCTCCTCGCTTTAGGCAAACCATCAAACAATTTAAAAGCTCCCAAAAATCCTGTCAAAAAAATCTTCCTACGAAATAAATCGTAGAAAAATTTGGAACTACGATAAAAATCGTACACCTTTACATTACGAAAAAAATCGTAGACAATGAAATCAAAGAAAAACAAGGCTACAAAAGGAGAAATGGAATTACTGGAAGTACTTTGGAAGCTAGGCTCTTCCACTGTTCGACAAGTCCATGACATCCTAAACGAACAAACTCAAGGCAAAGAAAAAAGTTATACGACAACACTCAAGTTTATGCAAAATATGCTTGAAAAAAAATTGGTCAGCCGAGAAATAATTGATAATAAACATCTCTACCAAGCTACCATTTCTGAAAAAGAAAGCTTGAACGAAAAAATTAGCAAAATCGTTGAGAACACTTTTCAAGGTTCTCCTGGAAACCTTGTTTTGCAAATCCTAGGCAACCATAAAACCTCTACTGAGGAACTCCAAAAAATTCGTGAATACTTAGATGAAATTGATACTAATCAACAACCAAAAAAATAACTAGCTATGAATTTTAATACCATTCAACAACCACTTATTGAAGCACTAGGCTGGACGCTTATACACTCGCTATGGCAAGGCCTTATCATCACAACCCTATTAACGATTACTATTCGTTTTATAAAAAATAAATCGCCAAGACTAACTTATCAACTTTGCTGTCTGTCATTAATCTGCCTTGTAGCATGGATGTGTAATACCTTCATCAACCACTTCCACTGGCCAGTTGAGGCCAATACAATCCTCGCAGACATAAGCCCAATAGCATCAAGTGATGACTTCGCTTTTTTTGCGAATACTTTATCTTGGCAACAAAACATCGATATTTTCTTTCAATCTTTTATTCAATCTTATGCCGATGAATTAGTAATGCTATGGCTACTAGGTGTGGGTGTTTTTAGTTTAAAATGGTTTGGATCACTTTATTTTACCTACACTTTAAAGCGTCATAATATCAGCTCAGCCCCTTCAGAATGGAAGAAGACGGTGCAGAAGTTTTCACAAAAACTCGGTATCAAAAAAGCCATCTCCATTGTACAATCTACAAAAGTAGATGTACCTATGGTAATCGGATATTTAAGACCTGTGATCCTTATGCCAGCAAGCATGGCCACTGGTTTTACAAGCGAGCAAATTGAGTCCATAATTGTTCACGAACTTGCTCATGTCAAGAGTAACGACTTTTTGATTGGACTCATCTTGTCTGCAATGGAAGTAGTACTATTCTACCATCCAATGTACTGGTGGGTATCAGGAATCATCAGTGAAGAACGCGAGAAATGTTGTGATGACATCGCTGTAGCGCAATGTGGAAATCCATTATTGTACGCCCGTACCCTTTTCAGTATTGCTGAGCAAAAGCAACAACGAAGTCTGGCCCTTTCTCTTCAAGGAAAAAAGAACCAACTTTTTGATCGAATCAAACGTGTTTGCATTTCACCACAAGGTAAAGCCAGCAACAATAACAATAAAACAGGAATGGCCTTAGGACTTTTATTCGTACTTGCTATCATTGCTTTAGCGCAAGTACCAAGTCAGGCAAAAGAAGCCATTTTCGAACCGGTTAAGGAAGCTTTCATTGAACAATTCCAGGCTGATTCAAAAGAAGAATCATTGGAAATTGAAGCAGCTACAGTTGTAGAAACTAACATTGAAGATGACTTAACAGAAGAGGATTTTGCGAAAGCAAACCAAGAGCTAATATCACGCACGGATACCATTGTTCCTCTCAAGGCGAGTAAGTCAAACATCATCCTTCTTACTAAACTGGACCAAGATGGTAATATTTACATCACAAAAAAAGACACGGATGGTCAAGCCTATGCTTACCTAATAAAAAAGGGTGAAGGAAAGATCTATATAGACAGAACAGAATTAGAACCTGGCAATCACAAATTAAATTTGAACCCAGCATCTCAAATTACCTTTATTGGTACTACCCTCATTCTCGATCGAGACGACATTGACCTTGATAACTTAGATAAGGTATTCGACGGCGATATTCAAGCTGCTTCACAATACTATGAAGAAGCACAAGCACAACTAGAAGACGACTCAAGCAATCGAAAAAGTTTGAAAGCAAAAAAAGGAATGACTTTTAGCTTAGAAGAGGCAGAAGAGTTCGAGCTTGAAGAAGGAGAAGAAGGATTTGCTGAAGTTGAAGAAGAATTTGCCGAAACTGAAGAAGAGTTTGCTGAGGTCGAAGAAGAATTTGCTGAAGCTGAAGAAGCAATCGCTCACCAAAAAGAGTTGATGAATGAGCAACTTAAAAATCAAAAAGAGCGACACGAACAAGCTATGGAACGTCATGAAGAAGCACTTGAAAGGCAACAAGAAAGCATGGAAAGACATAGAGAAGCATTGGAACGTCAACAAGAGAAAATAGAACGACAACAAGAAAGCATGGAACGCAAGAGAGAAGAGATGGAAAGACAAAGAGAAGAGATGGAACGCAATCGCGAAGCTTTACAAGAAAGAATGGAGCAACAACGTGAAATACACGAAGAGCAAATGAATATACATCGTGAAAAATTAGAGCAAGATATGGAAAGACGAGAAGAAGAACACGAACGCTTACGAGAACACAACGACAAGTTTCATGAACTACTCTCTGAAAATTTATTCAACGATGGTCTAAGCAAAAAGAAGTTGAAATATAAGTTCGAACTTTCTTTATACGAGCTCAAAGTCAATAAGAAAAAACAAAATACTGAAATGCACAAGAAGTATTTAGAACTTTATCAGAATCATTATGGTACAGTGCTGAAAGAGACTTCGAATGTGACCATTCAACGAAATTAGTAATTGGCGCCGGCTGAGATTCGACTTCGCTGAGCCGGCGCTTCTCATCTTTATATTCCGCTCAGTTCTGTGAACTCAGCGGAATATAAACTCAATTTGTTGATTCCACATTTTTTACAAATTCAAGCAAGTCAATCATCCGCTCTGCACTAAGTACTTTCGGAACTTTCAGCTGCCCCCCTCTCGTCTTACTTTTTGACTTAGTTCCTTTCAACCAATCATAAAATAGTTCAACAGGAATAGTTTGTAAAGTCACATACTTCAATACTTTGCTACGAGAAGAACTATAATTTTTATTGGTGGATTGAAAAATTTGATCCAATCGTTTGCCAGCTAATGCATTGTCTATTTTCTCACTTGTTCCCAACATCCAATGATGATAATATTCTCCTTTTTCATCTGGAAGAGCAGCAACTGCATATTCATAAACGTCAATATTCATTTCATTACTCAATTGTAAAATAGCATCATTCATTTTTTCTTCAGTCAACTGTGCTCCAATCACATTCAGAAAATATTTGGTCCGACCACTCAACACAAACTCTCTGTTTTTCAGAGAAGTAAATTTAATCGTATCTCCAATCATATATCGCCAGGTTCCAGCAGGTGTAGAAATCAATAAAGCATAATCCATATTTTCTTCCAATTGAGAAAAGGTAAGTACTATTGGATCTTTTAAAATATTCCCTGCCTCATCAAACCCGCGTTTATCAAAAGGTACATATTCGAAAAACATCTTATTGTCCATCGCTAATTTCATAGCCAAAGTATCAGGACGCGCAGTGTATCCCAAAAAGCCTTCTGATGCAAGATAGGTGTCCATAATTTTTAATGGTCGGGCAGTCAGGCGATTTAGTTCTTCTCGGTAAGGCTCAAAAGCAACACCTCCTGTCGTGTAAATGGTAAGATTAGGCCAGATGTCATGTATCGTGTTGAGCCCATGATATGCTATGACTTTTTTCAACATTCGAATCATCCAAAAAGGTATGCCACTGATCGCTGCAATATCCCACTCACCTGCTTGTTCAGCAATCATTTGAGCTTTGGTATCCCAATCTCCAACTTGGGCAATGGCTTCCCCTGGCTTATAATTTCGTTTAAACCATGAGGGTAAATTAGCCGCACTAATTCCTGTGATCTCACCTTCTAAATGTTCATTTTTTCTTTCCAATGCAGTTGAACTACCAAGCATTAAAACTTGTTTCTCAAATAATGAAGCAGCTAAGTCAAAGTTAGCTAGAGATTCTAATTGCTTTTGGGCAACCGACTGTATGCATTTCAGCATGTCATTCGTTACTGGAATTCGCTTGCTATCACTGGTGGTTCCGGAGCTAAGCGCAAAGTAATCAGGCTTTCCTTTCCAAGTTATATCCGCTGTTTTTTGTTGCTCTTGCCACCACTTCTCATTCATTTCGTCATATTCAAAAATGGGTACTTTCTTTTGGTAACTAGCCACTATATCATCCGATGATAATAGCTCCGCAAAATCATAATGTTTTCCAAATGCGGTATACTTAGCCTCCTTAAGTAAATATCGCAATTGATTACGTTGAACTATATCTGGTTCTATAACTTTAAGTCTAAATTTGTATTTTAGATGGATTAAGCTTTTAATTAAGAATCCTAAGACTGCCATTTTTTTTGATCATTTGATGATTTTAAGTAATTGATCAATTACTTAGAAGAAATAAACAAGTTAATTAACCAAATGCTCTTTGATTTGTTTATTATACGAAGTTGTTTAAATAAAAAAAAATGAATGATATCTCAACTGCTCTTAATCCCAAAAATATACAATTACTTGAAGATTTTGAAAAATTCATTTTAGGAGACGATTACCCATGTCTGATGGCCAAAACAGCAGTGCTCAGCCAGCAGTTTGATTTCCATGTTTATGAAAAAATGGCTAGCATAACTACTACTCAAGATATACTCAATGGCCTCGACCGATATCTAGAAAAAGTAAACTCAGAAGAGAACAAATTTTATTCATTTATTGCGACCTTTCCCAACTTGACATTTGAGAATGAATCAATGTTTGAAAAAGTCTTTTGGCAGCAATTACAGTTACTACATAATCTAGACAAGGTGGCTTGGGATAAAACAGTTAGTAATAATCCAGCTGATGCAAATTTTAGCTTCAGCATCAGAGGTCAAGCATTTTACCTTATCGGAATGCATCCTAAAAGTTCAAGAATTGCAAGACAAGCTCCCTGCCCTGCTATAATTTTCAACCTGCACAGTCAATTTGAACAACTTAGAAGTATGGGCGCCTACCAAAAAATAAGAACTAAAATAAGAAAAAGAGATATTCAACTACAAGGTAGCATAAATCCTATGCTAGAAAATTTTGGTATAGCAAGTGAAGTAAAACAATATAGTGGTAAGGCCACTGATAAAACATGGAAATGTCCCTTTCACACAAACATTGCTCAAAAAAACAAACGATGATTCAAACGATTCCTCCTCAAAGTGGCGTAGCATTTAAATTAGCCGCAGGGCAAAAACTAAAGATATCAGATCCCAAAGGAGAACAGGTAAGCGACTTGGTGGCTTTTAATGCACACGATATTAGAGAAAAAATTTCGTCTGGTAAAACCTTGGATTACGAAAGCACCATATTCATCACTAAAGGAAATTTCTTATGGAGTAATCGTAGTCAGAAGATGCTAAAAATCCTTGAAGATACGAACGGACTAAATGACTTTCTGCTAGCTCCATGCAGCCCTGAAACGTTCAAAATCATTTACGACAATCACGATTATCATCCCAGTTGTTTTGAAAACCTTCATACCAACTTAGTTCCTTTTGGTATTACTCCAGACGAAATTCCTAACGCTTTTAACGTGTTTATGAATGTTCCAGTAGCTCCAGATGGAAAGTTAAGCGTACTAGCTCCGACCAGTAAAGCGGGAGACTTTATGATACTGGAAGCTATGATGGATTTAATTATTGGGATGACTGCCTGTTCCGCCGAACAGAGTAATAATTATAGCTTTAAACCCATTGAGTGGGAAATATTAGCTTGACTTAGCATGCGCGGAACTTCAACTCTTACTAGGCTCTGTTGCTGCCTGCCTCCTCTCTTCATTTAGCCCATAAATAGTTTCTCCAAAATAGAAAACCCGCTAATGCAAATACATTAGCGGGCTTAGATGTTAGAAGAGAAAGCAATTACTCACCCAATCAATACATAATCTTTAGCAGTAGCGACTAAGTCTAGTCGATTTAAGCTTCTCCAATCCGAATCACACACTCAGCACGCTGAAAGTCAATCTCCAACTTATCGCGATTCATCATCCAATGATTCATCGCTTCACCAATAAACGTCTTGCGCCATCCTGAGCTCAGCTTCTCATCAAAAAACTTGATATCAGCTTTCATACGTTTGATATTAGCACCATAGAAAAGTAAGCCTTGAGCCAACTCTTCTTTTTCACATTTCATTTTTATTAAGAGTAAAATAAGTTCCATCGGTGTTTCCTGTCCACTATTCTCAGGTAATGATGGCGGAATATTTTTAAGGGCAGATCGTTCTTCTTCTGTTATTTCTCCTTTCTGCAAAGCAGCAAACTTATCCCAATATTGCTCTACCACAAAGTTAGGAATTCGACGATGATTCTTCAAGGCTGCTCTTCCAGAATTAATGTTCTTTAATATTGGACCAATCAACTTACCAGATAAAACCATTTCCTTCGAATAGTTTTTGCGTTCGGCAGTAGAACGGCGCCATTCATACAAGCGAATCAAAAAGGCTTGATCTTGTTGGGACAAATGCTGAATCATATTACTACTCAACGCCTCTCTATACAAATCAATTTCGTAATGCTCTTTTTTCTCCATCTTAGCAAACTCTTCTTTCACCCATTCTGCACGACCTGCCTCTTCTAATTTTGCAGATAGATTCTCCCAGAGTCCTTTCAAATATAAAACGTCATCCAAAGCATATTTTAATTGCTTTGGGTTAAATGGTCGTGATTCCCAATTAGAAACGGTATATCCTTTACGAAGGTAAACACCAGCTTCTCCTTCCACCAAACTACGGAAAGATGCAGGAAACTTGTAGCCAACAAAACCTGCTGCTACTTGAGTATCAAATACATTTTTTGGAAGAATACCAAACTCGCGGTAAAGTAAACGGTAATCATTCTCTCCCGCGTGGGTGATTTTAAGAATAGAAGGGTCTTCCAGCATTTTGAAAAAATCAGACAGATCTTTTACTTTCAGCGGGTCTATCAGATAAAAACCATTATCAGTTCCTACCTGTATCAAGCAAATCAGCGTGACATATCTTTTTTCACCGACAAATTCGGTATCAAAAGACAACCAACTAATTTCTTTATTTTCGTTTATGAATTGCTGAAGCGCTGCCGCATCTTCTATCAGTACAAAGTCCATTGTTTCAGAAGTCATGGTTAATCGTTTAGTCTACAAAACTATACATTTTTTTAGACTTTTATGTTACATAAAACAGAAAGCAATCGTCTTTAGCATAAGTAATTAAATAAATCTGTTTTGAGTATTAAACTAGCTAATCTTTAGTTTACGCTCATATGCCGGATATGGCAACTTATTTAGTATAATTACGTTCTTTTAAGGGTGAAATCTTTAACATAAGTTCACCTTGTACCAAACCAAATACACGATTTACTATGAAGTTTTCCAAAATAATAAAAGGGTTTTTCATTTTTCTTCTTCTACTGATAGTTTTAGCAGTAGCAATTCCCTACTTTTTCCAAGATGAGATCAAAGAAAAAATCAAAGCCGATATCGACAACAGCATCAATGCCAAAGTCGATTTTTCCAATGTGAGCTTATCGCTTTTCAAAAATTTTCCTAAATTCTCCTTTCAAATGGATGATTTCTCAGTAATGGGTATTGAGGAATTTGAAGGCGTTTCACTTGTAACAGCAGATGAAGTCGGTTTTAGTCTCAACCTTATGTCGGTTTTTAATAGCGATCCTATTCAAATTAATAGCGTTAGCTTGATAAAGCCTGATATTAACATCATCGTTTTGGAAGATGGCAAAAGCAACTACGATATCGCCAAGGCCGATCCAGAGGCTGCAACAACATCTGAAGCTGACTACAACTTTGTCATTCAACTTCAAAAATATCTCATCGAGAAGGGAAACTTCAGCTATGACGATCGAGTAGGAAATATTTTCCTCGAACTCGAAAATATCAACCACAATGGTAAAGGAGATTTTACAGAAGATGTTTTTGATTTGGTTACCAAAACAAAAATTGACAAAATCACTGCACGTTCTGGTGGCATCCAATATATCAACAAGGCTAAAGGTGAATTAGACATCACACTCCACTCTGATTTTCCGAATATGAAGTTTACCTTGAAGGAAAACGAATTGCAAATCAATGATCTCGCATTAAAAGCTGACGGTTGGGTGGAAATGCTGGGTGATGATATCAATATGGACTTCAACTTTAATGCGCCTAGTAATACCTTCAAAAGTTTTCTTTCGCTTATTCCAAACGCTTACACTAAAGATTTTGAAAACATCAAAACGGATGGGAAGCTAAAACTCGATGGTTATGTAAAAGGAACCTATAACGAAAAAAGTATTCCTGCTTTCGATATAAACCTCGATGTCCAAGATGCTTATTTTCAGTATCCTGATTTGCCGATGGGCGTAAAAGATATTTTTGCAAAAGCAAGAATTAAAAGCCCCAATAGCAACCTAGACAACATGATCGTTGACATTTCTCAGTTTAAAATGCTTTTAGGGAGTAATCCTTTTGAGGGTATGCTTAAGCTAAAAACGCCTTTGTCTGACCCTGATATTGATACAAAGATTAAAGGAAACATCAACTTTGCAGAATTGGTAAAAGCATTCCCTATGGAAGGTGTTGAATCCTTGACGGGAACAATGAAAGCAAACTTGGAAGTAGATGCTCGCATGTCTGCTATTGAACGTAGTGATTACGAGAATGTAAACATGAGAGGAATTCTCCAGCTCAACAAGTTTTCTTACCAAGCTAAAGATATGCCTCCTGTTCTCATTGAAGAATTGGCTATGAATTTTACTCCAAAGAAAGTCGATATTGTGAAGTTTTTAAGTAAACTGGGTAAAAGTGATTTGAGAGCTACTGGATCAATTGACAATATACTTGCGTACATTTCTCCTAAGCAAACTATGAAAGGTCAGTTGGAAGTTCGCTCTAATTTTTTCAACGTGAATGAATGGATGACCAACACCACTTCAACTGAGAGTGCAAGTCCTCAGCCAGAAGTTTCTGAACCTGTAGCTGTTTTTGATCGTTTTGATTTTGATCTCGATGCAAGATTCAACAAAGTAGAATACGATGTCTACAAAATGGAAAACATGGAACTCAGAGGTAATGCTACTTCTAATAAAATTGACATCCAAAAGTTCGCCATGGACATTGGCGATAGTGATATAAAAGCAACAGGAAACATCTCCAACGCATTTGACTATCTCTACAAAAATGAAACACTAACTGGTGACATTACGATCACTTCTAACCTACTCGACCTAAATCAATTTATGGTTGAAGTACCAGAATCAGATGGCAAAGTAAAAGCGCAAAAAATAGCTGATACACAGGTCGCTGGCCCTATCCTTATACCGGACAACATTAAGATGAACATCAATGCCAACATTCGAAAAGTTCGTTATACCAACTTAGATTTAAAAAATCTAAAAGGCCGTGTTGCCGTTCAGGATAATAAAGCTGAATTGCAAAATTGTGTTGCCAATATTTTTGGTGGTGAAATGCTTATGGATGGGGAGTACAATACTGCTAACCCTGAGAAACCAGCCTTTGACCTTGAATATCAAATCAAACAATGGGATTTTCAAAATGCATTTAAAAACTTAAATACCTTCAAATCTGTTGCGCCTATTGGTGAATTCATCACTGGGAAATTCAATAGTAAATTTAAAATATTTGGTTTATTAGATCAGGAAATGCTTCCTGACCTTTCAACGCTAACTGCTGATGGATTTTTACACACGCTCAAAGGTTCTATTTCTAAATTTGAACCCTTGCAAAAAATCAGTAATCAACTGAATGTGAAGGCATTAAAGAATATGGACATCAAAGATACCAAGAACTGGTTTGAAGTAAAAGATGGTAGAATGAGCTTACAAGAATTCACCTACAAATACGATGATATCGATATGCTAGTAAGTGGTAGCCACGGTTTTGATACAGATATGGATTATAAAATTTTGGCAAAAATTCCTCGTGCACTCTTACAAGGTAGTAGCGCCGGAAAAGCTGCTGGTAAAGGACTTGACTTCTTAAAGGGTGAAGCTGGCAAACTAGGCGTTAATCTCGATGTTGGTGATTTCATTGATGTGCAAATCAGTGTTTTAGGTACGATGGATGATCCAAAAATAAAAATCAAACCACTTGGCTCTGGCGGAAAATCATTGAAAGATACAGCCAAAGATGTGGTGAAAGATGCAGTAACTAAAGTAAAGGATACCGCCACCGAAAAGGTAGAAGATGTTAAAAAAGATGTCAAAGAAAAAGTTGACAATAAGAAAGCTGAACTCAAAGCTAAGGCAGATGCAGAGTACAAAAAAATCATGGACAGAGCCAACGTCAACGCTAAAAAAATAACAACAGAAGCGAGTAAGCTTGCTACCAAAACAACCAAAGAAGGTTATAAGCAAGCAGACAAATTAGTTGATGATGCGGGTAATAATCCAATCAAAAAACTAGCTGCTAAAAAGGCTTCTAAAGTGCTTAAAAAAGAAACGGATAAGAAAGCCAACAAGATAAAGAGCGAAGGCGATAAACGAGCAAAGCAAGCCCTTGATAAAGCTAGAAAATCTGCTGAAGCTACTCGTAAGCGAATCATGGGTGGCTAGTGAAAATAAGGTTTGAAGGATGGAAGGACATAAGGATTGAATGGCGTGCAATACGCGAATCCAGCGCTCCTTTTACATCTAAGAAGGGTCTTCAATCCTTCAAACCTTGTTTCCTTCAAACCCTCCTCTACCCTTTCATAACCAGAGCCTCATACTCCGACTCCAAGCGAGCCAAATCGTCCAATATCTTATTGTCATCTGCCTGCAAACTTCCCATCAAACGATTCACCTTATCACGAACTGCGACCACTGATGAAAGCGAATTCTGAATTTTCTGCTGTATCACCCAATCCGAAATTAAGTTATCAAAGAATATATCAGTAAAGCGAGAGAACGAAGCGATTTCAACATCCAATCCATAGTTCTGCTGACGATAAACATCACGCAATTCCATTTCAAACTGACGTAATACATTATGCGCTGAATGAGAAAGACTCTTCGCCCTATCGATGTAAGAATGTTTGGTATAGCTAGATGTTCGTCTGCGACCACTCAAGTCCCATTGCCCCCAGTTACTAGCCTGTCGCAAGTTGTTGACGATTTGTCCCAGTAGATCAGAAGCGCGGCTTCCAACAGATAGCGCTTCATCAATTTCATTTTGAAGGTGACGATGTGCATCGTTTTCAGTTACAATTTCGAGCATGCGCTGACCTGCCAGTGATCCACTAGCCATGATCTCACCGGCTCGTTTCTTTTTCAGTAGCTCGATTTTAGATTTTAGTATATCAGCGTCAGTCAACTTTTTTTCCAACACTCCACGTTCATAGCTCAGTAAGTCTAGGGACTTCTTGGCAGCTTCATATTTCATAGAAGCTTGAAGATGCTCCTGGCGTTCTTTTTCAAGCTGTTGTTCTTTATTTCCAAGTACCTTATAAAAAACAGATTTCAAACTGTTGCCTTCCAGTTTTTGCAAATCCTCAAATTCTTTGAATTGGTGATTTTCCAACTTAGTAACAGTAAGCTCATGCTCATCAATCTGAGCATCCAGATCAGCGATGTAGCGAATAACCCTGTCAAGGTCTTGATACTCTTTGAGTGTTGTTTTTAGTTCTTCTTTTGTGTTACTACTCATTGTTATTATTTTAATGCAAATTCGGAAGTATGCTGCTTCCTGAACTTTGGACTTCAATACCGTTTTTGCTTTTTTGGGGCCTGGCTGATTTATTTTAAATGATTAACCTACTAGATTATAGATCTCCTTTGCCACTAGATGTTCCAATCTCACCAAAGTCGCGACTCCCAACCAAAAATAAAAAAAAGCAGAACAGCAACTCAATGCTATCCTGCTTTTTTTGAAAATCTTAGCTTGTAAAGCGTAGATTATTTATTCTCATGGAAAGACTTCTCATTTTTACCACCATCCTGAACAGTCTTCAAACGAGCGCTAAATTCTTTAGACTTTTCAAAGTCTTCATTACGCGCATAAATTTCTTTCAATGCGTTTAGCGTGTTGAGATCGTTCGCATTCATGCTTTCTGCTCTTTGAAAGAAAGGTAGTGCTTTGTCAAACTCAGCGCTAACTTCTCCTTTCTTTACTTCCATTGCTCGCAAACCAGCTTTTGAGTAATCTCCTTTATCTTCTAGTACCTTCAATTCTTCGATGATTAGGTTTGCTTTATTTACATAAAGTACACCTGAATTATAAATTGCGAAGAAGTAAGTACCGTCTTTCTCCAATGCTTTCGAGTAGTACTCCAATGCTTTTCCAAAGTAAGTATTAGCAGACTCAAGGTTCTTGTCAGCCATTTCTTTTTGAAACAAGTTATCGTAGGTGTTACCCAAAGCTGAATAGTAAGATACATTTTCAGGATCAGCAGCAATTGCTGCCTCTAATTTACCAACCAATTCATCAAAACGATTTGTCTTCAAGTAGTGGTTCAGCTCAGTTACCATCAAAGCATTGTCTTGAGGAAACTTCTTACGTCCGTCAGCTAAATACATTTCTGCCTTTTCAGGATTAGCTTCAAGGTTTAGTTTAAATAATGCGTTGTAAACACCAGATTCTTCATAACCGTTTTCTGTCAATTCAGCAAATAATCTTTCTGCTTCGTCATTCATTTCTGCAGACAAAGCACTAAGTCCTAACATGTATTTGTGATCGTTCATCTGTGTCTTATCTTCCAATACACCTTTCTTACCTGCTTTATCTAAGATACTTTTTACATCAAGTACCGCACTGTAAGAATCATATGCTCTTTTGTATTCATCTGCTTTGTAAGCAAAAAGACCTGAGTTACCTAAGTGGTCAGCAGTAGAACGCAAACCAGTCATTGCATCACTTTTGAAATACTTTTTACCTGCAATTTCCAAAACTTTAGTGTATGCTTTATAAGCATCAAGCGCAGAATTAGGATAATCCGATTTGAAGGTATTATCTAAAAGTTGGTACTTAAGATCTGCCGCACATTGCTCATTGTAAATATCTCCAGCTAACAAAAACATCTTTGTTTTGTCTTTGCCTTCCAACTCACCTTCCGCAGCCACTGCTTTACCAATTGCAATGATTGCTTTGTCTAAATATTCAGCTTTACTGTCTTTCCCTTCAGCAATAGGGTATTTCTTCATTGCTTTGCTTGCTTCTTTATATAGAGAAGAAGCACTTTGTGCCTGTAGTGAAACCACTACAAAAAGCGATAATAAGCCAAGAATTAATTTTTTCATCTTCTAATGTGTTTAATTTCGAAATAGTATCGTGGTTATGATACCAGAGTATTCGTTTTATTTAATTTATTATAAAATGGCCTAGTTTGTTAACTAGGATATTCACTTATACTGACGGTAAAATTATAAAACAAAGTCTTTTTTTACTGTTAAGAAACTGCCAAATCTTGTTAAAGTCCGTTAAGTCAGCCCTTTTTAGGCTTAAAAGCCAAAATCTTAATTCAAAAATAGACCCCACTTTACCGTTCATAGGACACTATAAATCCATTGCAAGTGCCACTTTCCTCCACTACTCTTCTTCCTCTTCGCTCGCATCCGCCTCATCATTGTTCTCAGGAGCGGTAGTTTCATCTGTTGTATCTTCAGCACCTTCAGTACTGCCTTCTGTAGCTGCTGCAATCACATTTCCATCTGCATCAACAACCTCATCAGGTTCTTCATCTGCTACATTGATTACTGCTACATCTGCGATTTCATCTTTTTTATCCAATCGGATCACACGAACACCTTGAGTAGCTCTTCCCATTACGCGAAGTTCTTTCAAGTCCATTCTAATCACAATTCCAGACTTGGTAGTAATGATTACATCATCTTCATCTGTTACCATTTTGATAGAAACAAGTGGGCCTGTCTTTTCAGTAATCTGCATTGTTTTCACCCCTTTACCACCTCTGTTGGTAATTCGGTAATCATCTACAGCAGTTCGTTTACCATTTCCTTTTTCAGAAATTACTAGAATCGTTTGTTCTGGATCAGAAGGATCAATACTAACCATTCCAACTACCCAGTCATTGCCATCAGTTGCGAGTGTAATACCACGAACCCCTGCAGCACTACGTCCCATGGCACGTACTTTTGATTCAGGGAATCGGATGGCGCGACCTGCACGATTTGCAATAACGATTTCATTATTACCATTTGTCAAACGAGCTTCTAGCAATTGATCACCTTCGTTGATGGTGATTGCGTTGATACCGTTGGTACGAGGCCGAGAGAATTGCTCAACCAATGTTTTCTTAATCAAACCTTTCTTCGTACAGAAAACAATGTAATTGTTATTCATGTAATCGACATCCTTAAGATCTTCGATTTTGATATAAGCTCTAACCTTGTCTTCTTTTGGAAGATTGATAATATTCTGAATCACACGGCCACTCGAAGTTTTGTTGGCTTCTGGAATTTCATAAACTCGTAACCAGTGACAACGTCCTTGCTCTGTAAAGAACAAGAGGTGGTTGTGATTGGTAGCCACAAACATGTGTTCAATATAATCTTCATTTCTGGTTTTCGAACCTTTTGATCCTCTACCACCACGTCCTTGAATACGATATTCGGTTGCCTTGGTACGCTTCACATAACCTAGGTTAGAAATAGTAATAACCACATCGTCATCAGCGATCATATCTTCGATACTAATATCACCTTCTGCGAAAGCAATGTCCGTACGACGTTCATCTCCATATCTCTCCCTCAAGTCAGCTAATTCTTCCTTAATAATATCTCTTCTCATTGGCTCTGAATCCAAAATAGATTGCAAGTAAGCAATCGTCTTTTGCAACTCATCGTATTCTGCACGCACCTTGTCTCTTTCAAGACCGGTAAGCTTTTGCAAACGCATTTCGAGGATTGCTCTAGCTTGTAATTCACTTAGTTGGAATTTACTCATCAAGCCTTCTCGAGCTTCTTCTACAGTCTTAGATGCTCGAATTAACTTAATCACCTCATCCAAGTGATCCAAAGCGATTAACAAACCTTCAAGGATGTGTGCTCTTTCTTTTGCTTTATTTATATCATAGGTTGTACGACGTACAATTACTTCCAAACGGAATTTGATAAACTCTGTTATCAAATCTTTCAGATTCAATACTCTTGGGCGGCCGTTTACCAAAGCGATATTATTGACCCCGTAAGAACTTTGAAGCGGTGTGTATTTGTAGAGTTTACTCAAAATCACGTTAGCCATTGCATCACGCTTCACTTCCACAACTACACGCAAACCGTTTCTGTCAGATTCATCACGTACATCACTGATACCTTCCACTTTTTTCATATTAACCAAATCAGCAATCTTGATGACAAGATTTGCTTTATTGACCTGATATGGAATTTCAGAAATGATGATGGTTTCTTTTCCGTTTTTGCCTTCTTCTATTCGTGCTTTTCCACGAACCACTACTCTACCACGGCCGGTTTCAAATGCTTCACGTACACCTTCCATCCCGTAAATAGTTCCTCCTGTAGGAAAATCAGGTGCCTTGATGTGCGTCATCAACTCCTCAATGGTTATATCTCCATTATCAACTGTTGCACTAATACCATCAATAACCTCAGTAAGGTTGTGCGGCATCATGTTGGTAGCCATACCTACGGCGATACCAGACGCTCCGTTGATAAGTAGATTAGGAAGTGTGGTAGGTAATACCGACGGCTCTTGGAGAGAGTCATCAAAGTTGTTTCTAAAGTCAACCGTATCTTTTCCAATATCTCCTAAAATTTCATCACTTACTCGCATGAGTTTAGCTTCAGTATAACGCATAGCAGCAGGGCTATCGCCATCCATTGATCCGAAGTTACCCTGCCCGTCAACTAAAGGATATCGGAGTGACCAATCCTGAGCCATACGAACCATGGAGTCATAAACGGAGGTATCACCGTGTGGGTGATATTTACCTAATACCTCTCCAACAATACGAGCAGATTTCTTGTGTGATTTGTTATAACTTAATCCCAACTCATGCATGCCAAAAAGCACCCTCCGGTGAACTGGTTTCAAACCATCTCTAACGTCTGGAAGGGCACGTGATACGATCACTGACATAGAGTAATCGATGTACGCGGATTTCATTTCATCCTCGATACTAACAGGAATAATTCTTTTGTCTTCAGCCATTGTATATTTTTACTTTTAAGTTGCGCGAAGATAAGAAAAAACGGTCGATTTTTAGGTATAGAACAAGGGCTAATCGTAGGTATTTATCCACATTTTGGACTTGAAATTAGCGCTTTGGCAGGACGAAAACACGAAAACAACATAATTAACTGTTAATCAGTACTTTGTGTCTATTTTTAAATCAAAAATAACAAAATACTCTAAGGGTATTTATCCAATGAAAGTGTAAATTTTCTATACTTTTTTTGATTTTACTTCCATGAAAGAGATCTTAGTTGCAAAATGGTAGAAATTCAGCAGTAAAAGTCAATGCGAAATAAAGCGATAATGGCTAGATAACGCTTCATGCTGACTACACGATATTAATTCACGGTAAAGGGAAAGCCCCGACAGCAAGCTGATCTCTCAGTGAAGGCAAAGCTAAGGACGATCTCACAGCTCAAGAGTCCATCATCAAAGAAGCCTCTTCTACTTACAAAAAAAACCGGTGGCGCATGTGCGCACACCGGTTTTTGAATCATACCTTTTAAAAAACCAAATTCAAAACGTACTAACTAAACGGTTTTGGGCAAAACTTTGCTTAGTTAGAAAGGATGATTTTGAAAAAATCACCGAAAACAGAATTATTAGTGCGTTATTATTCACTCTTTCAATGCAACCCGATACTCATTTTTGTCATGCTTATTAACGGACCAGTAATTAAAATCACGGACCATACGATCTAAGTTGCGATATAAAAAGTCTTTTTTTCCGATTCTTGCGGCCAGAGCCGGATAATCTTTAAACGTCTTCTTGGCTGCACTTTTAAAGGAATCTTCCTCTAATTTCTTGTACACTCCAGCCTCTGTTTTCATATAATATACATAGCGGTAAGGGTTTTTGGGATTATTTCTTACCTCAATGTAATGACAATAGAGATTGATTGTACCTTCTACTTCCCGTTCGACAAAAACAGTGGTAGAACCGAAAGGTTTGGTTGGGTAATCCACTTTGATTGTTTCGTAATGAATCCATCGTGAATCTTCTGATCCCCAATCATCTACTTCCGTAGATTGATAGCCGTAGCCTAATAATTCTTTTGGTTTGTAAACTCTTTTTTTGCTTGTACCTTTCCTTTGAAAGGTTATTTTTACTTCTCTATCAGTAATTGTGGAGCCTACTTTACAAGTTCCTTCTACTCGGCTTCCATTTTTTAAAAGAATGTAACCATCAATGCTTTTTCCTCGCTGAGCGTTTAGATTAAAGCAGAAAACAGTTAAAAAAAGCAACATGCCCGTTAGCCTTACCCTTGGATGTTTCATCATATTCATGCTATATTTAGTTTAAAAGATACATGCCTATGGGGGCCAGGGGTAAAGCGGGGAAAGAAGCAGACCTGCCAGGTTTCAACTTCGTCATAGTTTTTGTCTTAATTGAAAAACCTGACAGATCTTATGCTTCCTACCGGTTAATTATGAGATGACCTCAGTCGCTTTGATCGCAATTTATAGCGGGATTGTGGTTATTTTAACGTCTTAACATTCAAAACGTGACATAGTAATAATCAAAATACACTTTAAACTCCTTGACTTCTAAGAATTCTTAAATAGAACCCATCAATAGAAAGAATACCTTTTGTGACCCCATCCCGTGAGGTGCTTTAAGCTTAAATTTCGAAACATTTTCTTACATATAATTTAGACGTATATTTTTTTTGAGGCCCTTTGGGTTAAATTTGAAGAAATATGGGTCAGCTATGACTAATTTTAATAATTGATCCTAAATTTTTAAACTATCTTTGAGCCCCATTTGTCTTATTGCTTAAACTAATAAATTGGAAAAATCAGTAAAACCATACACGAAAGACGGAGAGGGTAAGAAGACTCAGGTATCAAAGATGTTTGACTCTATTGCTCCTTACTACGATTTCCTTAATCATTTCCTATCCTTAGGGATTGATATCACTTGGCGCAAAAAAGCTATTGATGAACTAAAGGACGTTGAACACAAGCAAATATTAGATGTTGCCACTGGTACAGCTGACCTTCCCATCATGATGATGAAGCGAATTCAGCCGGAAAAAATCATTGGATTAGACATTTCTAAAGAAATGCTACAAGTCGGTCATAAAAAAGTCGACAAAAATGGCATGGAAAAAGCAATAGAACTAATGCATGGCGATTCAGAGAATTTGCCTTTTGAAGACAATAGCTTTGATGCCGTAACCGTTGCATTTGGAGTCAGAAATTTTGAAAACCTTGAAAAGGGCTTAGGTGAGATGAAAAGAGTACTTAAGCCAGGTGGTAAAATGGTCATCCTTGAGTTTTCAAAACCTACCATGTTTCCATTCAAACAAGGTTTTAATTTCTACTTTAAGTACATTTTGCCATTAATAGGCAGAATTACTTCGAAAGACCCAAAAGCGTACGACTATCTTTATCGTTCTGTACAGGCATTCCCTGATGGCGAAAAGCTCGTGAACATATTACAGAAAACTGGATTTAATAACAACAAATGCAAGGCACTAACACTAGGAATTTGTTCCATCTACACCTCACAAAAATAGCTGTAATCGCTATTTTAGCCTTTTTCGTATCTAGTAACGTTGAGGCACAATCATCTAAAGGAAACTACAATTTCCTCGAGTTCCAAGCTAAACCATACTATTTTGGTATTACGCTAGGATACAATTCATCTAACTTTAAGGTGTTTCACTCTAGTCAATTCATTTTGAATGATAGTATTAGCTCCGCTAAGTCTGTAACTGGACCAGGTTTTAACCTAGGAATTGTGAGTAACTTGAAGATTGGTGATTATTTTGATTTCAGATTCCTCCCTACTCTATCCTTTGCTGAGCGCAATATTGGTTATTCCGCTCCAAAAGACTTCAGACCTGCATACAATCGAAAGATTGAATCTGTATTTGTAGAACTTCCATTCCATATCCGTTACAAATCAGCTCCTTATAATGATGTCCGATTATTTATGATCGCTGGAGTCAAATATTCATTTGATGTGGCTTCTGATTCCAGAACCCGACAAGCAGATGAATTGGTTAAGATTGCTCCAACTGATTTTGCATTTGAATATGGAGCAGGAGTACAGTTCTTCTTCCCTTACTTTATCTTCTCTCCTGAAATTAAAGTTTCTCACGGAATTAGCAATATTCTTATTTTTGATAATAATCTGGATCAGTCAAACGTAATTGAAAAAGTGCTTTCTCGTACCTTGACGATTAGTTTGCACTTTGAAGGCTAAGCGATGCGGCATAGCCGCAAATTAGAATCTGAATTAAAATTCCTCATTCTGCGGAAATCATCTCTTTCACAGATACAATCATCTGAGGGAAAAAATTATTGAATTCTTCGCTATAGGATTCAAAGTCAGCGTTGAGGTGGTCTAAGCCAGAAGCAAAGTCTGAGGGAAATTTGGTGCGGCGATCCATCATTTCTAATACATTCAGCATACCTTTTTCTGTTCCATATTTCGGTAGCCAGTCAGCAGCGATCATATTTGGTAAGCGCTTTTTCAATTTTAAAGGCATTTCCTCCATCCTTTTTTCCAAAACTCCGTACATCTTATCACTAAAACTCTCAATGGTTTCATTGGAGTAGAGCCCCCAATTGTGTACCAATAGATGATCATAAAACAAGTCAATAAGCACTGGAGCATATTTCCGATGATGGGGCCGCAACCGATGTGTCCCTTTACGTACTTCAGGGTGATTATCCGTATAATAATCAATAAATCGGTGAATCGATATGCCTTTTTGCACCTTAGTGCTATAATCCCCCACCTCCTTATTACGAATGAAGTCTGCAATCATGTTACCAACGATTATATCTTCGTTCTCACCAGAAAGGAATAAGTGCGCTAAAAAATTCATTGAAGTTTATATTACGAAAGTATTTACAAAGCTATCTTAAAAAGCTACCTTTGCGCTCGGTTAGAAAAGAAATTGTATAAAATAACACAGAGAAATTAACTATGGCTTTAAAATGTGGAATTGTCGGTCTCCCAAATGTAGGTAAATCTACTCTATTCAATGCCCTTACATCTGCAAAAGCTTTGGCTGCAAATTATCCTTTTGCAACCAAAGACCCTAATGTAGGAATGATTACCGTTCCTGATGCTAGAATGGACAAACTTAGCGAATTGGTAAACCCTCAAAAAGTTCAACCTACTACAATAGAGATTGTAGATATTGCTGGCCTTATCAAAGGTGCTAGTAAGGGAGAAGGATTGGGTAATCAGTTTCTTGCAAACATCCGTGAGGTGGATGCAATCGTACACGTGGTACGCTGCTTTGCCAATGACAACATCGTTCACGTAGATGGAGATATCAATCCTGTTCGGGATAAAGAAACCATTGACATGGAATTGCTTTTCAAAGATTTGGAAACAATGGAAAAGCGAATTGATAAACTAAAAAAACAAGCCAAGGCTGGTAAAAAAGAAGATCAAGCAAATCTAGACATGGGTCTCCGCTTGTATGAACATATGGAATCCGGCAAGCCTGCCAGAAGCTATCCTTCTGACTCTGAAGATGAAACGGCCTTGATTCAAGAGCTTTACTTGCTTACTGCAAAACCTATTTTGTATGTATGTAATGTAGATGAAGATTCAGTAATTGATGGTAATGAGCACACCAAGGCTTTCAAAGAATTGGTAGCTGATGAAAAAGCAGAAGTCATTTTTGTTTGTGCAGGAATGGAAGCTGACATTTCAGAACTTGACACTAAAGAAGAACGTCTTGAATTCCTTCAAGAGATGGGATTGAATGAACCTGGAGTAAATCGTTTGATTCATTCTTGCTACAAACTACTCAATCTAATCACTTACTTCACTGCTGGTGAAAAAGAAGTTCGAGCATGGACAATTGAAGTTGGAACTAAAGCACCGGGGGCAGCCGGAGTGATACACACTGACTTTGAAAAAGGTTTTATCCGAGCTGAGGTTATTAAGTACAACGACTTCGTTGAACTAGGATCAGAACAAGCGGTAAAAAGTGCTGGAAAGATGGGTGTGGAAGGAAAGGAATATGTAGTAAGTGATGGCGATATTATGCATTTTTTGTTTAATGTTTAGGACAGCTTAGCTTCGACTACCTTCAGCCGACGCTAGTCACCCGCTTATTCAAAATAAGTGTGTCCTTAAAATTACTGCCCACAATATAGAGAGCCCACTAACGTAACTACGTTAGCGGGCTCTCCATTTATACCCCTCTTTTTTATAATCAAACTGAGGGACGGCGGCTGAATATAGCTGAAGCTAAAGCCTCCTAGCGTACATACATCACTTGCTTCACCGCATCAAGCACATGCTTTACATTAGGCATATAAGCATCTACCAAAGTACCAGCATATGGCAATGAAGTATCAGCAGCATTGACACGAATAACTGGTGCATCTAGATAATCGAAAGCTTGTTTTTGAACCACGTATGTGATTTCTGAAGAAACACCAGCAAACGGCCAGGACTCATCAATCACAACTATACGGTTTGTTTTCTTTACAGAATCAACTATAGTTTTGTGATCCATTGGACGGATCGTTCTGAGGTCGATTACTTCTGCTGAGATACCTTCTTTTGCTAATTCCTCCGCAGCTTGTTCAGCAACTAGAATCATTTTATTGTAGGATACAAGCGTTACATCTGTTCCTTCCCTACGCACTCTTGCCTTTCCTATAGGTATTAAATATTCTTCTTCAGGTACTTCCCCAGTATAGCCGTACATGATTTCTGATTCCATAAAACAAATTGGATCATCATCACGGATCGCAGTTTTGAGCAAACCTTTTGCATCGTAAGGATCACTGGTAGAAACAACTTTGAGGCCTGGACAGTTTGCCAACCAACTTTCAAAAGTTTGTGAATGTTGTTGTGCTAATTGACCAGCAGCTCCAGATGGGCCACGAAAAACGATAGGACAATTAAACTCACCTGCAGATTGAGATAGCGTTTTTGCTGCGTTGTTTACGATTTGGTCAAAAGCCAAAACAGCAAAGTTCCAAGTCATAAATTCTATGATAGGTCGTAGACCATTCATTGCAGCACCAACACCGATGCCAGCAAAGCCAAGTTCAGCGATAGGAGTATCAATTACTCTACGCTCACCAAACTCGTCGAGCATACCTTTACTTACTTTATATGCTCCGTTATATTCTGCCACTTCTTCACCCATGAGGAAAACGGAGTCGTCACGACGCATTTCTTCTGACATTGCTTCACGAAGAGCGTCTCTTAATGCAATTTCTCTTGCCATTGATAGTTATTATTTAAAATGAGCTGTAAAAGTATGATTTATAGGCCAAATCACCAAGACATATACCTAGTTTAGCCTACTTGATTTTATTTAAGACTCCTATTAAAACCTGCTAGTTAGCCTATTTGTTCGCCATTTCTCATTATTTCAGTTAATTAAAGGCAGACTTTAGGTAATTTTAAAGGTCATCTAACCAATCACTTAAATCACCACATTATGAAAAAATTCTTAATTTTTCTTTCTAGCCTATTCCTCTTTGCCTGTGGCACACAAGAAAAAGCAGAACTCATTACTAAGGCCACTTTATCCGGAACCATTAGTAACCCGAAGGGAGAAAAAGTAAGGCTCTCCAATGCTACTGATCAGTTGGAGGCAAGCCTAACAGATGGTCAATTTACGATGAGTATAGACTTAAAGGAAGCTACTAATTTTGTTTTTAAACATGGTAGTGAGTCTACAAAGTTATACATTCAACCTGGAGACAGTATATCTATGACTTTGAGTACTACTGAATTTGACGAAAGTCTAAGCTACTCGGGCATTGGTGCAGCTGTAAATAATTATTTAGCAAAAAGCTATATGCTCAATGAAACAGAAATAGGTGACTTTACCGAATTGTATAAAAATGATGAGTCAACTTTCGTTGAAAAAATCGCTGATGTGCGGACTAAGATGGAAGCCCAGTTGGCGAAATTCCAAAAGGAAACTCAACAAGTAAATGAGGCGTTCATAGCAAAACAGAAAGTTCATTTATTATACGACTGGGCAAATCATCGCAATCGCTATGAAGAGTATCACCAATACTATGCGAAAAACAAGGCATTTAAAGTGAGTGAATCCTACAATGACTACAAGAAGAGCCTTGATCTTGAAAACCCTGATTTACTTACATCTGATATGTATAAGAATTTCCTTGTTGATCATTATGATGCCTTGGCGAAGGCCATTAAAGAAGAAAATAAAGAGCTAAAAGATGACGCTTCATCAGGTTGGCTTAAAGCCCAAATGACAGCCTTTGATCAACATGCAAAAAATCCAGAGATCAAGCGTTTCCTGACTTTTGATGCTTTGAAAAGTCAAATTTCTTATGTCGGTACTGATGGTATAGAATCTATATTCGAAGATTTTAAAACGACATCTAATGATGTTACTCAAAATAGTGAACTGCAAAAACTCTGGGACAAATGGGCGGTACTTGCAAAAGGAGCTGAAGCACCTGGTTTTGAATATGCAGACATAGAGGGTGCTAAAATTGCTTTGAAAGATTTCCGAGGCAAAAATGTTTACATTGATGTTTGGGCAACATGGTGCGGGCCTTGTCTTAGGGAGTTACCTCATTTAGAAAAATTACAAGAAAGATATCACGATAATGAGCACATTGTTTTTGCAAGTGTTTCTATTGATGACGATAAAGAAGCCTGGGCAAAAATGGTAAAAGAGAAAGAGATGCAGGGGGTACAATTGATTGGTGATGATGCCTGGAGTTCCAGTATTTGCAAAGACTATTTGATCAATGGAATTCCGCGTTTTATTCTTGTAGACAAAGAAGGCAAAATTATGGATGCAAAAGCACCAAGACCTTCTTCTGATGAGATTAAAGATATCTTGAAAGAGCTTGCCAAACCAGTATTGACTTCGATGAAGTAAAACTTGTTTGTCAAAGTATTTTATTTTTTGACTACTCAAAATAGGTGTTTATGCAATGCCTGTTTTGAGTAGTCAAAATTTACAACACTGCTATCTTGCGTACCTCAGCAGTTTCTTCCATAACTTTATTTGGTATAGAAAACATAAAGGTAGTCCCTTCACCAAGCTCTGATTCCAGCCATATTTTTCCGCCCAAGTTTTTAATAATCTTACCGCAAGTTGTCAAGCCAATTCCAGAGCCATCATATTGTTCACGCGTATGTAATCGATTGAAAAGTTCAAAGACCTTTTCTTTGTAGTCATCTGCAATACCGATCCCATTATCTTTGACACAAATAACAATTTGGTCATCTTCCTTTTTATGATAAATATTTATTACTGGCTCTCTTTCAATGTGCCTAAACTTGATGGCGTTAGAAACTAAATTTTGAATGACCACAACCAATAAAGACTGCGTTCCTTTGATTAAAGGCAGATCGTCCTCAACTTCTATTGACGCCCTACTCTCACGCACTGTTCGATTTAAGTTGTTGACTACCAGTAGTACTACATCGTTTAGGTTGACAGGAACAAACTCATGGTGCACCTCACTGATACGGGAAAATTCGAGCAGATCTTCCAATAAATGCGACATCCTTTCGGTACCCGATGAAATGAAATTCATATAAATTTCATCTTTTTCAGTTAACTTATTCTCCAAGCTCCGATTAAGCAATTGCGTATAAGATCTTACTGTTCGAAGTGGTTCTTTTAAATCATGGGAAATAGCGTAAGCATAGTGTTCCAGACTTTCATTTAACTTTAAAAGTTGTTGCTCTTTTATTTTAAGTGCCTGTGTTTGAATATGTAGTTCTTCTCTCTCTGCAATTAATTCTTTCTTATTCCTAAGTAGTGATTCGATCATAATCGATTCACCTTTAGAAAAAACAAAAATGATTGAGATTAACATCCCAAATAGGAATAACCAACTAATAAGAAAATAAGACGGTGAGAATAAATTAGTTTGTTCTTTAAAAGAAATAATTCCATTTATTTCCAAATAATAAAAACAACTTAAACAGGCTCCATAAGCTAAGTACCACAAAAGTCCCATTCTTTTACTAACAAATAAAAAAGCAAAAACGGGAGTGATACCTGCCCAAACAATATCATCTGAATAAATACCCCCTGAAGAAGTCGTAGCGACCACTAGTATAGTAAAGTATACCAAACAAATCAAATTTCCGGATAGTACTAAATCTGCTCTTATTTTAAAGATTAATATTAGAGCAATTGTAGCAATCAAGGGTAGCAAATAGGGCACTTGGGATGGCTCACCAATTACTTTTGATAGGACAATAAATACGATAGAAAAGAAAAGAAAAATTAGATGCAAAGCCGTAAGTGTCTTGGCTTTCCGGTTATAGAAATCCTGTCTACACAGCTCCTTAGGCATCATGCGATTAAGGCATTTAGCTAGGGTTGTCATTCGAAGTAGTAATTTTAGTTCCAATATTAATTCAAACTACTATACTAATCCCCTCACCAAAAGTTTCCTCTTTTGTGTTAAAACATTAACAGACCTCTAATTTAAAATATTAACCTAGCTCCGATTTTGTCACAGTATTCAATGCTTGATCTATAGTAGCATCTAAAAAGACAGAAAGTGACCAACCATGCGCTTTTGCTTGCTCTGGAATAATACTTTGTTCCGACATCCCAGGAATCGTATTGGCTTCCAAAAAACAAAATGAACCGTTAACCAAAATATAATCAAACCGACTCATTCCTTTGCAGCCCAATACATCATATAGTTTATAAGATAGAGCTTGGCAAGCTGTTTTTAATGCCTCTGAAAGATTGGCAGGTGTAATCTCTTTACTCTTGTTTTCATACTTCGCCTGATAGTCAAAAAATTCAGTCTCTGGGATGATTTCTGTGATTGGTAAGACTACAATTTCTCCATCTTTACGCAGCACACCATTTGAATATTCAGTGCCTTCCAAAAATTGCTCAATGATAACTTCTTCATCAAACTGGAAAGCGCGATCAATCGCTTCATCCAAATCATCCAATGAATTGACTTTAGTTATACCATAACTACTTCCATTTTTATTGGGCTTTACAAAAATCGGAAGACCTAAAGCTTCAATCGCAGGAAGGTCAAGTTGTTCTCCTTTTTGAACCAAAACAGATCCAGCCATTGGTATATCAAAATTGCGAAGAAAATCCTTGCAAGCCTGTTTATTAAAGGTAAGTGCACTGACAAAATGGTCGCATCCTGTATAAGGTAAACCAATAATCTCAAAATAGCCTTGCAGACAACCATCTTCAGCAGGATGACCATGAAGCATGAGAAAAGCAAGATCGAATGTAATCTTCTGACTATCAATTATTAGTGAGAAATCATTTTTATCAAGGATCTGCTCACTTTCTAATTCAATGAAGTCTTTTCCTCTCAACTCAACTAGATATTTATTGTATTTGGAGTCATCCAGATGTTTGAATACCGTTGCACCACTTTTGAGAGAAATTCCTCTTTCAGCGACGTTACCTCCAGTAATAATGGCAACATTTATCTTTTCCATAGTTTAATCCTTTTTATGAATTTAATTTTTTTAACGCATTAAGGCCTTACATCGTCTAAATTCCCCCTTTTTCCGGAGCCACTTTAAGCCTTCTCTTCGCGTCAATGAAGGTAAATTATTTTCAGAAATAAATTCAATAACTGCCGCTGGATTTGTTTTAGAATATTCTCTTAATGCCCAGCCCCCTCCTTTCTGAATGAAGAATTCCTTAGTCTCTGCATTATATTTTATTAGTTCAAACAGAAGTTTAGCATCAGTTTTATCCTTATACTTTAATTGGAATAAAATAGACGACCGAATCAACCAAATATTGTTAGATTTTGCCCATTTCCAGACTGTTTGGTGAATTAATTCAGGAAAACGTTCAAAATGCCATCCTACCAATTTTACAAGCCAATCTACCGTATCCCACCATGATTTTGTAATAATTAATTCCTCCAAAAAATGGATAAAGTCCTGATTTTGAGTGGATAGTTGATGCTGTACCAGCTCTATTGATAAATAATGTAATTCCCGATACTCCTTTTCCATACAAAGACGAACAAATGACATTAATGCTTCTTTTTCAAAGATTCCTTGTTCTTTAAATAATTGCTTTGTTAAAGGCAACCATAGCGGTGCTTTCAATCCAAAGAAGTCAAATTGGAAGCGCATATATTTGATTTACCATTGTGCAACTTCAGGATTACCCTTTTCTTCGAACAAATCATTAGCTTTTTAAACATAAATCCATGTATATAAACTAGTTACAAACAACGATTTATTATTTTAAGTTTAGACATATAATAAAAAACAAATAATTTTACTTGACTAAAGCAGCGTTTAATACTAAAAATGGATTATCAATATGTGTTAGAATTTCACACCCCATAATTCAAATGAAATTTTGTCAAATTTTTATTGACAATGACTAAATATTAGCATTTTCACTAAGATTGAAATTGTATTTCTAAGGTAGAGACAATAACAGTATTAATTACTATATTTGTTATTCCGATCTAAGAGACCCCTTAATTTTTATAATTTCGGGCAATTCAACTTACTAATACCCTCTTTGACAAACCCTCCGTCGAACTAAAAAGATATTGCGCAAATTGAAAGATTTTCGATTTATGCTCTTTTCTAGTTTACTGGCTCCTGTTTGTATAGAGAAACTGAACTATTTTTTTAACCAAAACTTCACCTACATTATGAGAGATAGGTTTACCTTAGTAGGAACTTACTTACATTCTTTTCATTATTCACAGATTTCAAAAGTCTTAATCTTTTGCTTGCTGGCACTCCCCTTCGGAGTTTTTGCTCAACCTGCAAACGATGACTGTGGTAATGCAACTACCGTTACAGACCTTTCTGGAGGATGTAATAATTTCAACAGTACAGATGCGACTATCGATTTGCTGAACGGTACTTGTACTGCTCAAGCAGCTCCCATCAACACTTGGTTTCAGTTCACTGCAACTGGTACTGAAGTTGATATTATTTCAACTTCACAGTCAGGGCCATTGGAAATTACATTGTTAGAATTCAACCCAACAAATTGTGATTTCGGTAGTGCAACTCAGATTTCCTGTATGACCAGTCCTATGAATTTGAATGGAGCATTGGTAGCTGGCAATAACTATTATGTAGTTATTACTTCTCCATCCAATACGCTCGGAAATTACAACCTCTGTATCGACAACTATGATCCAAATCCACCACCTCCGAATGATGAGCTTTGTGATCACGAACCTATTCCCTCTGATGGTAGCTGTATATCAGGTACTACTGTAGATGCAACAATAGATTATGGTAACGGAGATCCAGCTTGTGCTGGTTTATTTGAAAATAGTGTATACTACTCTACTACTATTGGCCCAGGCCAAAATTCTCTAATACTAGATATTCAAGGGTACAACGGTAATATCGCAGTTAGTTTGCTAAACCTAGCACCCAACTGTACTTCTCCTCCTGTAATCCTAGATTACTATTGCGGTGATGCAGGTGCCCTTCCATTTACGATAACTGGCCTTACTGAAAATACTACCTATTATATACAGGTAGCAACTTCTACTGCCGATGAAGGAACTTTCCAAATTTGTGCACAAGAAAATGGACCTCCTCCGGGATGTTCTGAAAATGATTTTTGTAATCAAGCAGAGGGACTTACTGTAGTTTCAAACACAGCTTGTAACTCTGTTCCTGGGTGTAACATTGGTGCTTCTTCTGAACCAGGATTGACTGGTTGTAATATGCCAACCGAAGAAGTTGTTTGGTATTCTTTCACTTCTGATGGAACTGCTGGTTTACTTTCATTAAGCGTAAATAGTAGTGATATCACTCAACCAACTGTACAACTTTTTTCTGGTGGTTGTGGTGGCTTAAATCCTATCACAGGATGTATCACGGGTAATAATGGTTTAGCTTCTATTGTTAACCAATCTATTTCTCCAAACGTCAACTATTTACTTGCAATTAGTAATAGTTTTGGTGACGGTGGTAACTTTGACCTATGTGTCCTCACCTTTACTGATATTAGTGCTTGTACAACTGAATCAGAATTATATGTTTCTCCTGGTTCTCCTACTTTAGGTTCACCTGATAACGGTCCTTACCAACCGGGTGAAACGGTAACTTTCTGCTTTAATCTTGAAAGCTATACAGCTGACCCTCAAGGAACAGGTAACAACTGTCAATGGCTACAGGGTATCGTTCCTGTTTTTGGTGATTGCTGGGACCCTTCTATGTTTGACCCTGCAGCTAGTCAACCTCCAAGTTTATATGGTGGTAACTGGAATTGGCATACTAACATTACTTATAACAATAACAATCCAAACATTACTATCGATGATTGTAATGGCAATGGGACTGTTGACATTTGTCATATTACAGAACCTTCCTGTTGTAACACAGGTACCAATGCTGGTGCAATTGTTCCTCCTGGATGGTTTGCAGACATGGGAGGAAGTCCCAATAATACCTTTGGTGATGGTAATTGTTGTAACTGTACAATGGGACCATGGCTATTCTGTTTTGATGTTACTACTAAGCCATTTCCAGATTGTAGTAACCAACCTTCTTTCACTGATTGCTCTGTCAAAATTTATACATTCGCAGATGGTGAAACAGGAAGCTGGCAAGGAGGACCTTCAACCTGTGCACAGGATGTACCTCAGATTCAAAACAATGTTATGAACTGCTGTGAAGGACCTACTATGAATCCTAACAGCTATGAAGTTTGTGCAGATGGTGGTTTGTTTATTCCGCTTTCTTCTAACCAAGATCCTGAAGTATCCTACTCATGGACTGTCTTCCCTAATGATAATCCACCTGCACCAAATCAATTTGGTGCTGCATCAGGAAGTGGTTCAAGCATCAATCAAACACTTACGAATAATACAGGAGGCCCTGTAACGGTAATATACACTGTTTTCCCTACGAATACAGTTGCGGGTTGTGTTGGTACACCTGTTGATTTTGAAGTGACCATTTATCCTCAAATTCAAGTAACTGTTGACCCCGTTAATCCAGTATGTGCTGGTTCTTGTGCTGACCTTACCGTGAGTGCTACAGGCGGTTCAGAAAACTTTATTTCTTATGTATGGGATGGAGGCTTAGGCTCTGGCGAAAATGTTCAGGCTTGCCCTACTATTGGTACTACTTATAGTGTAACCGTAACGGACATACTTGGTTGTACAGGTGTCGGCTCTGTTTTAGTACAAGCCAACAGTAACTTAATTATAGACATCAATGCTGATCCAGCTACTGAGATTTGTGTAAATGATGCGAACTATCCAATTTTAATTGACGCAACAGTAAGCTTCGGTGGTAGTGGAAACTACTCCTATGAATGGAGCGACGGTGGCGGCAACAATCAAATTGCAGCCCTTGACACAGACACTTATTCTGTTACTATAACTGATAATCAAAGTGGTTGTACAGGTGAACAATCTATTGACATCACAGTTTTTGAAGAACCATTTGCTGAAATTATTCCTTTACTGGATAATCAAACTTGTGTTACAGAAACTAGTGTGGAACTCCTTGCCTTTGGTGATCCAAGTCCGGGTGCTGGCGTATGGGGTGGCGTTGCTGATATGGACGGTTATATAAACCCCTCAGCTCTCGGCCCTGGAACTTTCCAAGTTACTTATACTTGGACTGACTTTAATCCTTGCTCTACTGTTACTACTTACGACTTTACAGTCTTAGACGTTCCGGCTATGCCTGACGCTTTAGCTGATTTGACGCTTTGTGGAGGTGGTCCTCCATCTTCAGTTTCAGTTTCAGCTGTTACGGGTGCAACAGGTTATACTTGGACAGTACCTACCGGTGTATCTATTGTTGCTGGAGCTGGAACAAACGCCGTCACGATCAACTGGGGAGCTAGCACAGGTGGACAAGTTTGCGTTACCGCAGATAATAACTGTGGTTCAGGTCCTCCATCTTGCTTTAATGCAATAATCACGGCTACACCTGCTAGCCCGACTCCTCCTGCAGATGTAATTTTATGTAGTGGTGCTACTGGTGAAATTTACACCATTGCCGCTGTTACTGATGCGACAGGATATACATGGACTGTACCTACCGGCGCTACTATTACTGCAGGTCAGGGTTCGGAATCTATTACAATAAACTGGGGCACTGCTACTTCTGGTCAAGTTTGCGTTACCGCAAATAACACCTGTGGTGCAAGCGCAGCAGCATGCTTTAATGTAACAATTAATTCAGCACCATCTGCACCTATCCCTCTCGCAGATGCTACAATTTGTGCTGGAACAACTAATGATACTTATACTATTGCTCCGGTTGCTACTGCAACTTCATATACCTGGACAATTCCTGCTGGCGCAACTTTGACTGCTGGGCAAGGAACGACTTCAGCTACTATTGATTGGGGAGCAGCTACTTCTGGTCAGGTTTGCGTAACCGCAGATAATACTTGTGGAGCTAGTCCACAATCTTGTTTTAATGTCAATATAGGAACCATTCCTGCTGACCCAACTCCACCTGCAGATGCAACTGTCTGTGCTGGTGACATCAATGATACTTACACTATTGCTGCTGTTGCAACTGCAACAGGATATACATGGACCATTCCTACTGGTGCAAATATTACAGCGGGTCAAGGAACTACTTCTTTAACTATCGACTGGGGAACGGCTACTTCTGGTCAAGTTTGTGTGACTGCAGACAATAGTTGTGGTTCTAGTGCGCAGGCTTGTTTTAACGTTACGGTTAACGTAATTCCTGCTGTACCACAAGCTCCTGCAGATGCAACTGTTTGTGCGAATGCGACAAATGATCCATATTCAGTGACCGCTGTTCCAGGGGCAACTTCTTACACATGGACTGTTCCTACTGGTGCAACAGTTGCATCAGGACAAGGAACGGAAGCTATTTCTATTAACTGGGGAACGGCTGCTTCTGGTCAGGTTTGCGTAACTGCAAATAACGACTGTGGTTCAAGCGCACAAGCTTGTTACAATATTACAATAGATGAAACCCCTGCAAGTCCTATCGCTCCGGCAGATGCCACTATTTGTGCTGGTCTTGCAAGTGATACTTATACCATTGCTCCTGTTATTGGTGCAACAACTTATAACTGGGCCATTCCTGCTGGTGCTAGCATCCTTAGCGGACAAGGTACTACCTCTCTTGAAATCAACTGGGGAACTGCTACAACTGGTCAGGTTTGTGTAACTGCAGGAAACAACTGCGGTGATAGCGCACCTGCCTGTTTCGATGTAAATATCGGAGATGTACCTGGTGAGCCTAACGTACCAAACGATGAGAACGTTTGTGCAGGCACTCCAAATTCTAACTATGCCATTGCTCCTGTTGCCAATGCAACCGCTTATACTTGGACAATTCCTGCGGGTGCTACCCTTTTATCAGGACAAGGTTCTACCTCCATAAATGTTGATTGGGGAACGGCTGCTTCTGGGCAGATTTGTGTAAGTGCAGATAACAACTGTGGCTCAAGTGCTCCAGTTTGTTTTGACATTACAATTGACGATGTTCCTACTTCTCCGACTGCTCCTGCTGATGTAACAATTTGTGCAGGTCTTCAAAATGATAGTTATTCTGTAGCTGATGTTACCAGTGCTACTTCTTATACTTGGACCGTTCCTGGAAGCGCATCAATAACTGATGGTCAAGGAACGACTTCCATTGATATTGACTGGAGTAATGCTGCGGTAGATGGTCAGATCTGTGTTTCTGCAGACAACAACTGTGGGATGAGCCCACAAGTTTGTTTTGATGTAACAGTAGAAGATGTTCCTGCTGCTGCTGTTCCTCCTAGTGATGCAACAATTTGCTTTGGCTTACAAAATGATACTTATACCATTGCTCCTGTTACGGATGCAAGCGATTACGACTGGACTGTTCCTACTGGAGCTAACATTACAAGTGGACAAGGTTCTACTTCAATCGATATCGATTGGGGAACTGCAACTTCTGGTCAAGTTTGTATAACAACTAGCAATAATTGTGGCGACGGTCCAGAAGCTTGTTTCGATGTAACGATTGACCTTACACCACAAGCTCCAGTACCTCCAGCAGATGCGACCATTTGTGAAGGTCTTTCTAACGATACCTATACTATTGGTGCAGTACCAGGTGCTACATCTTATAACTGGACGATACCTACTGGCGCAGACATTACGACTGGACAAGGTTCTACTTCAATCGATATCGATTGGGGAACAGCTACTTCTGGCCAAGTTTGTGTTACTGCAACTAATGATTGTGGAGATAGTCCACAAGCTTGTTTTGATGTAACAATCGATGAAGTTCCTGTCGCTCCTACTCCTCCTGCAGATGATGCAGTTTGTGATGGAGAGAGCGGACAATATTCAATTGTTGCTGTTTCAGGTGCTACAGCTTATACTTGGACAGTACCTGCTGGCGCAACTATTGACAATGGGCAAGGTACTACTTCAATTGATGTTGACTTTGGTGCTGCAAGTTCCGGACAGATTTGTGTAACTGCGGATAATAACTGTGGATCAAGTGCTCCGGCCTGTTTTAATATTACGATCAATGCATTCCCTGCTGCTACCTTTAGTGTAGATTCGCCAATTTGTACAGATGGTAGTTCTCTAGTGACTTACACTGGTGCAGCTGGTGCAGGTGCAACATACAACTGGAACTTTAATGGAGGTGTTGACAACACGGGTGCAACTGGCGCTGGTCCTTACTCTATTGAGTGGGCTACAGCTGGTACTTATACGATCTCTCTTACCGTAGAAGAAAATGCTTGTACTTCAAGTCAAGAAACGCAGACCGTAACGGTAGAAGCACCACTTGCTGCTCCGGTTATCAATTGTGCGACTACTACAACTTCTATTACATTTAGCTGGGATGCGATTCCTGGTGTTACGGAATATTTGGTAGATGGTGTTTCTCAAACAGAACTTACTTATACTGAAGGTGGTTTGACTGCTGGTCAATCGGTAACAATTGTAGTTACTGCTGTTAGTACTGGAGCTTGTGGAAACACTATGGCTACTGCTACTTGTACCGCAGAAGATTGCCCAACGGTTGACATCATGATTGATCCGGTTAACGAAATTTGTTTAGATCAAAATGCAAGTTCAATCCTACTTTCAGCAACTGCAACTGGCGGAGCTGGTGGAGGAACTGGAACTTGGTCTGGTAACGGAATTATAGATGTGACTACTGGTGAATTCGATCCTAATGATGCCTCTGTTGTTTTGGGTACTAACGTAATTACTTACATGTATTCAGAAGGACCTTGTAATTATAACGGAACAGTTGACATTGTTGTAAATCAACAACCAACTGCTGACTTCTCCTTCCCTACTCCTATTTGTGAAAACGATACCATCACTATTAACTACACTGGTAATGCAGATGCTTTAGCAACTTACACTTGGGACTTTGGCAATGCTGATTATGTAGATGGTTTAGGAGCTGGTCCTTATCAAGTTCACTGGCCTGCAGGTGGTGCTGAAAACGTATCACTTATGGTGGTTTCTGCAAACAACTGTGCTTCTGTGCTAAACACTCAAATTATTCAGATTGATGAAGCACTTGATGTTCCAAATATTACTTGTATGAGTGGAACTGATTTTATTACGTTTAGCTGGGATGCCATTCCTGGTGCAACTGAATACCTTGTTGACGGTGTTCCTCAAGCAGAAACTACTTTCGAAGTTACTGGTTTGAGTGCGGGTGATATGATAACCATAACTGTTGTCGCAGTCGGTAACGGTGCTTGTGGAAATAGTCAAGCAAGTCAAACTTGTACTGCTGATGATTGTCCCCCAGTTACAATTACAATTGATCCGGTTGCTGATATTTGCTTGGACCAAAATGCTGCTGCTATCAATTTAACTGCAGTGACAATGGGTGGCGCAGGAAACGGAACGGGTCAATGGCAAGGAAATGGAATTGAAGATGCTACTACTGGTCTTTTCAATCCCTTAGCTGCAACAGTTGTAGCAGGTATTAATACCATAACTTACTTCTACGATGAAGGTACTTGTCAATATAGTGAAACAATTGACATCCTTATAAATGAACAAGCGAGTTCAGCCTTTACTGTACAAACGCCTGTATGTGCAGGTGACGTACTTACTGTTGCATACAGTGGTGTTTTCTCTGCTACTTCGATTTATGTTTGGGACTTTGGAACAGGAACTGTTGTTACTGATCTTGGTCAAGAAAGTTATGAAATACAATTTGCCGCTGGTGGTGCTCAGGATATTACATTGCAGGTAACTGCAAATGCTTGTCCTTCTGAAGTTACTACTGAAACGGTACAGGTAGATTCACCACTTCCGAATCCAGTAATCAACTGTGAATCTACAACTACTTCAGTTGAATTCACATGGGATCCGATTCCAGGAGCTAATGGCTACACCGTAAATGGTACGCCACAAGGTGGAACAAGTTATTCTGAAACTGGACTTAATACTGGAGACGAAGTAACTATTACCGTAGTGGCAATTGGGACTGGTGCTTGTGGCAACAGTATGGCTACAGCAATGTGTATTGCTGAGGATTGTCCTCCGATTGATATTACAATTGCACCTGTTATGGATATTTGTCAAGAACAAGGTGCTGCAACAATTACGTTGAGTGCGATGGTGACAGGTGGAAATAACGGAACTGGCTTCTGGGATGGACCTGGTATCATTGATGCTGATCTAGGTATCTTTGACGTCAATGCTGTTGGTGTTTCTCCGGGTATAAACGTGGTGACTTATTTCTACTCAGAACCTCCATGTAATTACAGTCAGAGTATCGACATTAATGTAAATAGTGTTCCTTCTTCAGCCTTTACTGTTGAGTCGCCATCTTGTGCAGGTGATACAGTTATGGTGAGTTATAATGGTATTCCTTCTGGAACTGCAACTTTTGCTTGGGATTTTGGAACGGGTACGATTGTCACTGATTTAGGACAAGAAAATTATATGATTGAATATGTTGCGAGTGGTGCTCAAAATATCACATTGTCTGTAACTGATAATGGATGTACTTCACAGGAAACTGTTGAAAGTATTCAAGTTGATGAGCCTTTAGCTATACCAGCTATTGTTTGTACCTCTACTACTACTTCTGTAGAATTCAGTTGGATTCCAGTTGTTGGAGCTACGGGTTATCTTGTAAATGGTACGCCGCAAGCTGGAACGACTTACGAAGAGACTGGTTTAGCGACTGGTGACATTGTTAATATTACGGTAATTGCGATTGGAACAGGATCTTGTGGTAATAGTGAAGCAACTGCTTCATGTGAGGCTGCAAACTGTCCTCCGGTATTCTTAACCATTGATCCTGAATCAGATATTTGCTTGACAGGTATGCCAAGTGGTACTGTTGATATTAATGTTGTGATTACTGGTGGTTCTGGAGGCGGAACTGGTACATGGAGTGGAAACGGTATCGTCGATGTTGATGCTGGTATCTTCAATCCTGATGATGCTAGTGTAACAAGTGGTCCAAACGTTTTGACTTATACATACGAACAAGACAACTGTACATTTAGCGAAAGTATAACGATCAACGTATTTGACCAACCTGCAGTTGAAGCTGGTGGTGATGAATTACTAAACTGTGTAACTGGCCCAACAGCAACTTTAGCTGGTAGTGGTTCTGGTGCACCAATGTGGACTGGACCTACTATTGATTCTGGCGCAGATACTTACACTCCGGTTGTAAGTGGTGCTGGTATCTATACTTTGACAGTAACGGATGTGAATGGTTGTACTGCAACTGATGCGTTGGAAGTGATGGCTGATGCTTCATTCCCAACTGCTTTTGCTGGCAATGACGATCAGATCACTTGCTTAGGAAATGGTGAGATTACCTTGAGTGGTAGCGGAACAGATACCCCATCATGGACTGGAGCAGGTATTGTATCTGGTGCAGATACTTACAACCCGATAGTTAACATGAATGGTACTTATACTTTGACCGTTACAAACGCTCTAGGTTGTACTGCAGTTGATGAAGTAGATATTACGATTAATCAGGTTCCACCAAATGCTGTTATATTGTTTACAGGAAGTTTGGATTGTTTCTTTACAAGTGTATTGTTGACTGCTGAGACAGGGCCTAATACTACCTTTGAATGGGAATTACCTGACGGTACGACTTCAACCGACATGACCTTGGATGCTACTATTGGTGGTACTTACATACTTAATGTTGTTGACTTGAATAATGGTTGCGTCAGCAGCGCTACAGAAGTGCTGGACGATATAACTGCTTATCCAAATGTGGAAGCAGGTATTACCCAAGAATTGGATTGTGCAACACCGTCAGTAACATTAGATGGGACAGGATCACAAATGGGTGCTACATTTGTTTACGAATGGACAGGACCTGCAGGTGGAATTACTGGACCAACGGATGAGTTGGTGACTACGGTTCAATCACCTGGTATGTATATCCTTACCATTGAAGATGAATTTAATAGTTGTATTAATTCAGATACTGTTTTTGTAACAGAAGATCCAAGTGCTCCAATGGCAGAAGCTGGTGATGCACAAACATTTGGTTGTTCAGATGAATCATTGAGTTTGAGTGGTTCAGTTACTGGTGCTACATCGTTTGAATGGACGGATGCAAGTGGAGCTGTTATTTCAACTTCCTTAGATGCAACAGTTACTGAACCAGGTATTTACTACCTTACTGCAAGCAATGCAGCAGGTTGTGAAGATACTGATGAAGTCTTTATTGACATTGATACAGATGTACCATTTGATCTGAATGCTGATATTACGAACCCAACTTGTTTTGGTGATAATGATGGATTCATTTTGATTGATACGGTATTGGGTGGTACTCCTCCATACCTCTACTCTATTGATGGTGAGAATTTTGTCAACTTCCCACAGTTTGCATTCCTTACTGGCGGAACTTATACGGTAACTGTTCAGGATGCTGAAGGTTGTACTTTTGAAACTGACCTATTAGTTCAAGAGCCTGCTGAAATGCAATTATTCCTTAACCTTGACAATGGGACTGAAACATCTATCCAATTAGGCCAAGGAGGAACGATTAATACAGAATGGAATATCTCTGATGGTGCGATTGATACATTGATTTGGACTCCTTATGAGTTCCTTGATTGCAACGATTCGACCCAATGCTTTAATCCTGTATTAGATACTTTCCTAACTTACACTACAACGTTTGAAGCATTATTGATTGATACTTTGGGTTGTACTGTTCGACAGGAAATTACGATTGAAGTTAAGAAAGATCGTCCTGTATATATTCCGAATGCATTCTCACCGAATGCGGATGGTATCAACGATCTCTTTATGATCTACGATGGTGATTATGAAGTGAAGGAAGTTCGATACTTGAATATCTATAATAGATGGGGTGAGGTTGTTTTTGCGAATAGTAACTTCCAACCTGAAGATCCTAACTTTGCTTGGGATGGTTTCTTCAAAGGTCAAGCTTTAAACCCTGGTGTTTATGTTTACCTTGCGGAAATTGAATTTATTGATGGATTGCGAGTTATCTACCAAGGTGACATTACGATATTAAAGTAATCACTATTTAGACTTTAATTATAAGAATTAAGAATGCCCTGTAGCTTTGCTGCAGGGCATTCTTTGTAATGGAGCTCTCGTAGCTTCTTCTATGACTTATTCGTGCCATGCGGTCGGAGATGCCATCTCGCACGACCTGATACTTTGTGCATCCAAGTGAGTACGAGAACAAGTATAGATCTATGATTGCTTACCAGAGAGGGCTTGGATAAGTATTGTTTTCGTGTAATGCAGTCAGAGCGGATTGGACGGTAGACTTATCTTCTTGATAGGTTACACCATACCATTGGGCGGATGAGGGAAGTACTTCTACCGTGGCTTGCTTGCTTAGCAGTAAGTCGTTTACTACTAGTGGAATATAGAATTCTGATCTAGGTTTGGTGTAATTGTTTTTCACGAAAGTGGTAAAGTGATTATCTAATGTCTCAAAAAATTTGGCATGAAAACCCCAGAGATTCATCGATACCGGAACGTTTTCCTTTAGATCCACTCTTTGACCATCTTCCAAGTCAAAAACACCTGTTTCGTCTTTGCTTATTTTTGTTCGTTCGAGAACGGATTGGAGTAATCCTTCTGAGCTGGTTTCGCAAACACCTCGTGAAACAGATCCATTTAACGAAAGTGTTTTTCCCAATTCAAAACCAATCATACTAAAACTATCTGGGCTTACTCGATTTACTAAAAAATCGGCCATTGCTTTGTAGGAACTTCTTCCGTAAAAATCATCTGCATTGGCAACTGCAAAGGGTTCGTCAATTATATTTCTTGCGACTAAGACAGCATGCCCAGTTCCCCATGGCTTTTCGCGTTTGGGTTCGGATGGGATTCCAGGAACATTTGCGTTTAAGGATTGAAAGGCGAATTCAACATTGATTTTGTCTTTGAACTTATCGCTTACTTTTTCTTTGAATTCTTCTGCGAAGCTTTCTCTAATTACAAAAACTACTTTTCCAAAACCGGCTTGAATAGCGTCGTAAACGGAGTAATCGATAATGGTTTCACCGTTTGGACCAATGGCATCTAATTGTTTTAAACCTCCGTATCGCGAGCCCATGCCTGCGGCTAATAGAAGTAAGGTTGGTTTTTTCAATTTTATCTGTGTTTAATAATGAAGAAAATTTACCGCTAAGGTTGTTTATATTTATCTAGTCATACTAATAGCTTTCGGTTTTAGCTACTCCCGCATTTTAGAGTTACATAGAAGCAATAGAACATATAAGTAAGTGCTTGGATAATTCCACCAACAAAGTTAGGTGTTCAAATTTGCCTACATAGTAAAGCTATGTTAGAAGAAATCAACTAATGGCTATAGCTATTTTTTTATAATGCAAAAACTGGTTTACGTTTCATCCATTTGCCTTTTGTAAAATCAGGGAACGGCATGGGTTGGCTTCCAGTTGCAATTGATTGCTCTGACAATGGAGTAATGGCCATGTACGTAGCAGCATCATAAACATCTAATGGTGGTTCCACTTTATTTTTAACGGATTCTATAAAATCATTGACAACGAAGAAATCCATTCCGCCGTGGCCAGCACCTGCGGCTTTAGTTTCATATTTTTTCCATAAGGGATGATCGTACTTTTCGAGGTATGGTTGTGCATCTTCCCAGCGATGTGATTTTTCACTAAGACCTTCGATGTACAGCGATTTGTTGACAGCCATCCATAGACCTTTGGTACCTTGTACGCGGAAACCTAGAGAGTATGGTCGAGGCAAATTGGTGTCATGACTTATAATAATGCTCTCACCATTTACTGTTTTCAAAACGGTAGTAGTTACATCTCCTAGCTTAAATTCAACTTCGGCACTAGGATGATTCTTTCCTCCCTTTGGATGATCGACGATGTAATTATGCAATCCACGTGCTTTACTTGATGTAGAGGTTAGGTAAGCGATTCGATTACCGCGATTGATATTGGTGTATTGGGCGGCAGGACCGATTCCGTGTGTTGGATATAAGTCGCCGTTTCGATGTACTGAATGATTGGTTCGCCATTTGGATTCACTGTAGCCCGTTTCATTAAATTCGACTCCTGAGCCATAAGGAGATTTACCGTCATTGAATTTGACGTGGCGAAGATCGTGTTGGTAGCCACATTCGAGATGTACCATTTCCCCAAACATTCCCTTGCGTACCATATTGAGAATTGCCATGACATCTCGACGATAACATACATTTTCCATAAACATGCAAGGGACACCAGTTTCTTCGTAAGCGTTGACGAGATCCCAACATTCTTGAATTGCGGTGGCGCCACAAACCTCTAGTCCAGCATATTTTCCAGCACGCATGGTCGCTATCGCCATTGGTATGTGCCAGGTCCAAGGAGTACATATCAGAACAGCATCCAGTTCTTTCATTTGCAACATGTTAAGATAATCTTCTTCACCATTACTGAATTTTTTTGGTGCGGGCTGTCCGGACTTGGTGACCATTTGACTTGCATTTTCCAATACAACTGTATCGATATCATTTAGGGCAATGACTTTGCAGTCATCTCTTTTTACCAGAAGGGACAAAAGGCTTCGTCCTCGTTCACCTGTCCCCATTATTCCGATATTGACTTTGCGGTCATCTTTTCGAGTGAGAAATGTTGGTGTTGCTCCTGCCGTGGTTTGGATGGTAACACCTGCCCCTACGATGGAGCTTGTCTTTAGAAATGATCTGCGATTGATGTGGTTTTTCATCGTATAAATTAGAACCTGCCTAGCCAACAGACAAGTGTGAATTAGAACCTGCCTCGCCGACAGGTGTGAATTAAAATCTGCTTTGCCGACAGACAGCTGTGAATTAGGATGTCCTAGGCTAAACACCTCGTAAAATAGAAATTTAATGTGGGATTTAACAAAGCGAAATTAATTGTCTTTCGATTAATTGAGCCCAAGGAAACGATTTAGAGCTATTTTTGCTTAAAGTATTTATACCTTTTAGCTTTTTCTTAAAGGATAATCATTTGATTTTAAATCATTAACTACTGAATATCAGTCACTTATGGGATTGTCCAGTTTTTAATCCGCCTAAAGGACTTGAATATTAGTACGTATAAAGCTATTTTTGCAAAACTGAAGCAAACATAGTAGTCGCTTCAAGCGTTTAAATAGCAAATTAAAAAGAAAAATATGGCAATTATAATAACTGATGAATGTATCAATTGTGGGGCTTGTGAGCCTGAATGTCCCAATAATGCAATTTATGAAGGTGGGGTTGAATGGGCGGTTGCTGACGGTACTACTGTAACTGGTTTCTATATTTTAGAAGGAGGTAAGCAGGTAGCTGCTGATGCACAAAATGAGCCAGTTGCAGACGACTATTACTTTATCGTTGCAGATAAATGTACTGAATGTAAAGGATTCCATGATGAACCACAATGTGCTGCAGTTTGTCCAGTTGACTGTTGTGTTCCTGATGAGGATCGCGTTGAAACAGATGAGGTTCTTTTAGATCGAAAAGCTCGTTTACATTTGTAGGCGTTTAGATATTTGCAGTTTTTAAAAACTGCATTTTCATAAAAGTTCAATTAAAACCCTTTGTAGTTTTAGTTGAACTTTTTTTTGGTAAACCTAAAATCTTAGCTTAATCATCTTTAGGGATGCGGCCTAAATAACTGTCCGATTTGAGAGGTAAACATTTGAGCTATATTTACGATCTCAAATCAGACATTTATTTAATCCTTATCCCTTAACGAACGACTTTTCCAGGTTCTTTTTGGTAGGGAATATTTTTTGCTACTGTTCTAAGTAGTTTTCTAGAAAGGCTCAATACTGAATCTTCAGCCGCTACAGAAACGCCATCACTATATTTCCAAACGGCTTTCTTTT